>JBGPOI010000010.1:0-26036 GCA_041487975.1 Binatia bacterium
AAGGCTGCCAGACATTGATCTCCCTCAATCTGTACCAAGAAGTCTTTGACCGGTTTCCCCTGGCACTTGTCCTCCTCGATAAAACCAGCTCCGTCCTTCTTGCCAACGACAGTTTTGCCTCCCTCTGCGGTGTCTCTCAAGAAGCGCTGCGCGGAAGAAAAATCGCAGAGGTCCTGCCCCTCCCTGGTCTGCAAACCCTGCTCACCACCTGCCAGGGGCAACAGCGGACCCGCCAGGGAGAATTTCCTTTAGCCACCGTGCCGGGAAGAGGGGTCTCCATGGTCCAGGTCACCCTCACCCCTCTCTTTCTGGGTAGGAAAGCGGAGGAACAGGGGGGCGGAGGTGAGATCGACTCTTTCCTGCACCCTGGCACATCCGCCCCTCTGCACAGGGCACCTGCCTTTCTCTTGCTACTAGAAGACATCAGCGAGAAGGTGCGATGGGAGGAACAGTTGCTGCAGGCTGAGAAACTCTCCGGCATGGCGGAGCTCGCGGCCACTGTCGCGCATGAACTGGGCAACCCCCTGGGAATCATTTTCTCCACCCTCCAATACGTTCAAGCGCATCTCCACGACAATCAGTTTCATGAGGAGATTGCGGTGATCCTCGATCAGGTCGAGCGTATGCACGAACTCCTGTGTACTCTGATGGATGTCACCGGTCCTGCCGAGCCCTGCTTTACCCACGAACGGGTGGACCATGCCTTTACCCAAGTGCTCACATTTATTGCCAAAGAGGCGGAAAAACGCCGCGTATTTATTCAGACCGACTTTGCCGCGAAGTTGCCGTCCTGCCTGGCCGACTCGCGGCAGCTCAAACAGGTCTTTTTAAACCTTTGTAAGAACGCCCTGGAAGCAATGCCTCAAGGTGGCACCTTAAGGGTTACCATCCACCAATCTATGGGGGAGAGGGAGGTAGAGATCGAGGTCACAGATACCGGAAGCGGCATCCCCTCAGAAGACCTCGAGCGGATCTGGAAACCGTTTTACTCCACCAAGGAAGGTGGGAGGGGATTGGGCCTCTCTTTGTGCCGGCGGGTAGTGGAGCAGCATGGAGGACACATTGATGTTTACAGTAAGTACGGACAGGGAACCACGTTCCATATCATCCTCCCTACAGTACGAAAGGAAGCCTGAGCCTAAGCCTCTCCTCCTAATCATCGACGATGAGGAACAACTGAACCGTACACTCACTCTCCACCTTGAGAGGGAGTACCTGGTGCACTCAGCTACTTCTGGTCCAGAAGGGCTGGCAGCAGCTGAGAAACTCAAACCCACTGGTGTGCTCCTTGACCTGCACATGCCAGGAATGGGCGGGATGGAGGTGCTAGAGAAGCTGCAGCGGCTGACGCCCTCTCCTTTGGTGGTAATCATGACTGCTTACGGAGAGGTCCGCTCGGCCGTGCAGGCGATCAAGCTCGGAGCGACGGACTATATAATTAAGCCTTTCAATGTGGAGAAGCTTGCTCAGGGCTTGCGGGAGCTTTTCTGCCCAAGAAGGCAACGTTTCCCTCAGGAGAAGGCCAGCTTTGTGCTGGGAGACAGGAGAATCATTGGTGAGTGCCCCCAGATGCAGGAGGTGTGGGCGGCGGTGGAAAAATTTGCCCCCACTACTATCCCTATCTTGCTCCAAGGGGAGAGTGGCACAGGCAAGGAGCTGTTTGCCCGAGCAATCCATGTCTTAAGCAAGCGAATCCAGGGCCCCTTGGTGCCTGTCGATTGCGCTGCCGTTCCCGACTCTTTATGGGAGAGCGAATTTTTCGGCTACGAGAGAGGAGCCTTTACCGGTGCCAACCAGGCCAAGCCCGGCCTTTTCACGCTGGCCCATGGCGGTACCCTGTTTTTGGATGAAATAGGAAACCTCCCCCTACTCCTCCAGGCCAAGCTCCTGCGAGCCTTGCAAGAGGGGGAGGTGCGCCCGCTTGGATCCAAGCGGTCTATTCATCCTGACGTGCGCGTGGTGGCAGCCTCAAACGCTGACCTCACTCAGATGGTCTCGCAGGGAACCTTCCGGGCGGATCTTTACTACCGCTTGAGTGCGGTAACGATCCTCCTTCCTCCTCTGCGGCGGAGGGGAGACATCCCGCTGCTCATTCATCACTTTATGGAGCTGTATGGAAAGCAGTATGGAAAAAAAGTCAATATGGCCGCCGAGGCAATAAATCTCCTCGCCCGCTATTCCTGGCCTGGCAACTGCCGAGAGTTGGAAAACGTCATCCACTCGGCCCTCCTTCTGGCGCAGGACTGTATTCTTCCCTCCCACCTCCCTCCCATCTTACGTGAGCCGAAGGATCGAGAAGCAGCAGAGCGGGGAGCAGCGGAGCAGCAGGGCGAAGGAGAACCCGTGGGTCCACCTTCGCACCTTGGCGCATCTATACTTCCGCATAAGATCGACCTCCAGATCGCTTTTCAGTTCAACCTGCAAAACGGGATAGACTTAAAGCAGGTGGGCACTACGGTGGCCAGAAAAGTCGAAAGAGAGATCGTCAAAAGAGTTCGTTCTCTCACCAGTTCGCAGACTGAGATGGCTGCCTTGCTGAAGGTAGACCCCAAAACCTTGCGGGCCAAACTAAAGGCAGGGGGAGAGGACCGTGATAAGTAGCGAAAAGGCGCCTCTGATCCTTGTCGTTGACGATGAGGAGGACCTGTGTTGGGTCCTCCGTAAAGTACTCTCAGAGGCCGGCTACAGGGTACGGACAGCCCGCACAGGCAAGGAAGCCCTGCAAGTCTGCGCAGATGAAGAAGTCGTGGTAGCAATCATCGACTACCGCCTGCCGGACATGAACGGGATTAAGCTGTTCCAGCAACTTAACGGCACTGGCCGACTAGTGATTGGCATTCTGATCACCTCTTATGGCTCGCCAAAATTACGAGAAGAGGCTGAGGCTGTCGGTTTCCTGACCTATTTTGACAAGCCTCTCTCGCACAAGAAGCTTATCGAGTACCTGAATGGAGTGACGGCAAGCGTTCGGAAGAATGAGTAGGTAACCACCATTCACAGAGGACGCAGCAAGCCGCGCCCCCCCAGTGTTCGATTCTTAAAAATCGGCTCCTCAAAACCTGCGTGCTGGGCTCTCTTTCTCCTCCCCCCTCTTGGACCTGCGTCCTTGACAGGAAGAGCAGGAATCCGTAGAAAAATAAGTTATTTCAATGCCTTTTCAGCGCGAGGGTAAGGAGGATAACGATTGATCGACGGTGGCATCTGCCCCTGGTGTCAGACGATGCAGGCATTTGCCTTTTACGGAAGGCAGCGGTGCCAGATCTGTAGCAAGCCTATCATAGTCGCACCTGACAAGAATGGTGGAGATGTCCTGCAAAATCATGTGGATTACTGGAACACCATTCTTAACGAGCTGCTGGCGATGGAGGCGGAGCTGGAGGTGCGAGGTCTGGAACCGCGCAAAATGATCGAAGAGGTGACACATCGGATCGAGAGATTAGCACCGCAAAAACCACCCGCTGCTCCCCGAAGCCGTGGGGCCGACGCCCGCTTTGTCCTCTACCCTCCCGATTCTATCGAGTCCGCGCTGATAGGAACCAGACCTTCCTGGGAAACCCGTATTCGTCAAGCCCTGCAAAAGGGGCTCTTCTTTCTGCACGCTCAGCCTCTCCTGGACCTCCAGCGCAACGAGATCACCCGCTATGAGTTGCTGTTACGCATGGCGGGCAAGGAAGGCGAGATCATTCTCCCGACTTCCTTCCTCGGCATGGCCGAACGCTGCGACTTAATTCATCCCATCGATCGGTGGGTGGTTTACCAGGCCATCCACCTCATTGCCGAGTATCGCCGAAGAGGCCGGGAACTGTGCTTGGAAGTGAATCTCTCTGGCAAGGCTTTCGCAGATAAGGAACTGCTGCCGCTAATCCAACGTGAGCTGACTGCGACCGGCATCCCGCCTGCTTGTCTGGTGTTAGAGATTACGGAAACGGCTGCTGTGGCCGACCTCAACCATGCCCAGACGCTCATCGAAGCCCTGAAAGAGCTAGGTTGTCAGTTTGCGCTAGACAATTTCGGTCGCGGGTTTGCCTCGTTTCATTACCTTAAGCACATGCTCGTGGACTACCTGAAGATCACCGGAGACTTTATCCGCAACCTCCCGCGTGACTTGGTAGACCAACACCTTGTGAAAACGATGGTGGAGGTGGCGCGAGGGCGGGGTATTCAGACCGTCGCTGAGTGTGTGGAAAATGAAGAGATAGTACAACTACTGCGCGAGTTGGGGGTAGATTACGCCCAAGGCTACCACGTCGGCAGGCCCCTTCCAGTGTCACAAGTCTTACCCCATTAAGTTTAATCACCATAAGTATACGGGAACGGATTCCCGCGCAAAAGGGAACCCTTTCCCTTTTGCCCATCCACATAAAAGACCTCATTTTCCCATCTCCCTCCAAGTCCCCGTATTCTCACGGGAACTTTGCATTCGGAACGAAGCGGCCTTCAGGCACCAGTTTTGCTCTCTGTATCAGACGGGACATTTTCCCCTGAAAGGAGGTGACAGAGATGGCAATGGTGCAAAAGACAACGGACTCTTCGAGTCTGGCGGAGGTGGTAGATCGCATCCTCGATAAGGGGATCGTGATCGATGTGTGGGCGAGGGTCTCTCTGGTCGGGATCGAAATCCTGGCGGTCGAGGCTCGTATCACCGTGGCGTCGGTGGATACCTTCCTGAAGTACGCTGAGGCGGTCGGTCTAACAGCTACGGCTACTGCTTAGCGCCACATCAGAGCGCCTCCTAGGCAATGCTGCTGTAGGGGTGCACGAGCTGCACCCCTACTCAGAGCTGAGTCGATCAAGCGAAAGACAACAGAAAGGAGCACAAACCATGAGTCTCGCACAAGCAATGGGACACCTTGCGGAGGAAGTCAGCTCAGCCACCACGACCAGAAGTGCATCTCTCTCCAACCTTAGGCAGGACGTGGAACAGCACAGCCAGGAATTGAAGAGACAGATGAACAACCTCCACAACGAAAATCGCAACAACGCCAGAGAGCTGAGGGGAAAACTGACCGCCCTGAGGGAACAGCTAGATTCAGAGGGGAAGGGCCGGCAGAACACCGCCCGGCAGGAAACCGAGCAGCGCAGGGTTGCGCAGAGTGAACTGCGCTCCAACACCCATAGCTTCCTCAGCCGGTCTCTGCTGCAGCGCAAAGAGACGAGTAGGGCGTTGCGAGAAAAGACGACTGCGGAGATAGACAGCATTAACAGCGCGGCAAACGACATCTGCAAGGCGGCAAAAAGCATGTTGGGCGAGATTGCTGCCGACCTGCGCGGAGCGCACGCAGCCTGGGCAAACGTAAAAAAAAACCCGTCGTACTTGAAGCCTCGCCAATAGAGGAAGTACCCGTGTTTGAGGCAAAGGTAGTAGTGGAAGAAACAGCAACAACAAAGGAGGAGGTTCGGGCTGAGAGCAGGGCCGTGCGGCGACGGTCTCGTACGAGACGACAAGCGGTGACAGCAGAAGATGAGGCTAGAGCCGAGGAGTCCATACAACCTGAGGAGGCTGTACAAGTAGAAAGGCTTCTTGCCGTTATCCAAAGGCACCCTGCAGGGGTGAGCATCGTCGATATCGGCAACGAACTGGGCGTAGACTGGAGAAGCCTGATCGCAACCCTCCAGTCCCTTGAAGAAGAGAGGAAGATCGAGAGGATCAATACTATGTACTACCCACGAGAGAAGGCCGGAGAGGGAGAGCTGTAACATGGAAGAACACACTGGTCTTCGGGTCCAGGCTGGAGAGAACTTCGTGGTCACCCCTGCCATTGAAGCGATATGTACACGGGCCATCGCGTACCTAGAGGCCGGCTATGCAGTACACTTGAGTGGACCAGCGGGGACTGGGAAGACCACCCTGGCCATGCACATTGCTGCGCTACGAGCGAGACCGGTTATGCTGATTTATGGCGATGAGGAGTTCGGCACCTCTAATTTGGTCGGAGGCGAAAAAGGGGTGCTCTCGAAAAAGTTGGTCGATAATTTCATCCGTTCTGTCTATAAAAGCGAAGAGAGTGTGCGGCCGGTATGGGTGGACCAGCGCCTGACCACCGCCTGTAAGAACGGCCACACGCTTGTCTATGACGAGTTCTCACGCTCCCGTCCCGAGGCCAATAACGTGCTCCTGTCGATCCTGGAAGAGAAGCTCATGATCCTCCCCAACGGTCGTTATGGAGAAGGCTACGTCCAGGTTCATCCTGATTTTCGCGCCATCTTCACCAGTAATCCGGAGGAGTATGTCGGCGTGCACAAGACCCAGGATGCCCTGCTGGACCGCATGATCGCTATCGAGCTGACTCCCTACGACAAAAGGACAGAGGTCGCTATCACGCAGGCCAGGTCGGGCATCTCCGCAGAAGAGGCGGAAGCGATCATGGATCTCGTGCGAGAATTTCGCGAGATCGAGGGCTCGCGTTTCCGACCGAGCGTCAGAGCCTGCATTATGATCGCGAAGGTGACCCGGGGCTGCGGCGGGCAAGTGCACCCTGACAACTCCATTTTCCTGGAAACGTGTCTCGACATCTTGTGGGCCAACGCTAGGAAGATGAAGCGAGAGGACATCAAACAGCTCATCCAGACCCACTGCAGCCGGCTGGCTGACAAGGTGGAAGACAAACCTGTGGAGAGGAAACACCGTGAACTCAGAGAGAAAGGGAGTAGAGCACATCCAAACGGGATTAGGACGCGTGCGAACGGGGTTAGGGAACATTCGCACGATGCGAAGCCGAATGGACAGGTCCAAGATCAAAACACCCCAAAGCGCCTTGATGGAAATGGGAAGACTCTGTCAGGAACAAAAGCGGCTCGGCGAGGAAATGGCGCACTGGGAACGGCGCATTCACCAGATTAAGCAGCGCCTGGGGGAAATCGCCGAGGCAGAAAGCTGGCTGCGGAGTTTTCTTGGCCAAGCCGAGGCTTCTGAGCAGGGGAGTGGAAGGGCGGAGGAACGTCGGGGCACACCAGCACCTCTGCACTCCAACGCCACTGCTCGGTCAGCCCCGGACGAGGTCACCTTGCGGTACTAAGCATCTAAGAGAAGGTCAAAAGAGAGACGGCCAATGGCACCTGGGTTCAAAGAAGAAAGCAGCAAGACCTTTATCGAGTGTGCTTTCTGCCACGGGACCGGCAAAGACCCCTTTGGCGTCATGTCCCGTCTATCAACCTGCTATGCGTGTCTTGGCCAGAAGAGCCAGTGGGCTCCAAAGCCCCTGAGGGTGTGTCCCTACTGTCAGGGCACAGGGGTCTCCCCTATCGGGGGGAGGAACTACTGCCTCGTCTGTCACGGTGGCGGCATAGTCTCCATCCCTGAACCTGCCGTTGAGTGTCCAGCCTGCGGCGGCAACGGACAGCACGAGCCCACGGGGTTTTACTGCCAGCCGTGCCGGGGAAAGGGAGCGGTCGCATCTCAATAAGAGAAGAGGAGGTCAGCTATGAGTCTAATGAGAACATTTGTCCGAGTGGACAATGAGGGGAAGATTACCATCCCTCCTAACTTTCAGAGAGAGACCGGGTTGAAAAAAGGCCAGTTGGTTGAACTGAGGGTCGTTGGGGCCAGCAAGAAAAAGAATCTTGCGGTTTCAGCCAAGGACAACGCCCGCTAGCTGACCGCTGATTGCTGAAAGCTTACCATGGAAGAAGGGAAACTGCTCTACGCCATCATTGATTTGCGACGCGACGCCGGTCTCCGTGTCCCCGCGTCTCCGTGTCCCCGCGTCTCCGGCATTGACGATGCCCTTCTGGAAATCATCCCCTACCGGGACCTGGCTGCTGTGGTCAGCTCCATCGGCCTAGGAAGGTTCGGGCAAGAAGGGGAAGAACGCCTGCGGGAAGACCTGCTGAGGTATCAGCAGGTGAACCTCGCTCTTCTGCAACATCACACGGTAGTCCCGATGCGATTCGGCTTTACGGCCAGGAATAAGGAGCACGTTGAGGAGGTCTTGGAAAAGACCTACCTGCAACTGAGAACCCTACTCAACAGGCTCACAGGAAAGGTCGAGCTCATTGTCCAGGCCTTCTGGGACCTGCCTAAGGTTCTTCAGGAGATAGCTGCTCAGGATGAAAGCATCTTACCAGCGAAGCTCAGGGCAACCCTATGTGGTTGCCCTGAGCTTGTCGAAGGGCGCACAAGCAAGGAGCAACGGTCCGTAGAGGTGGGGAAAAGACTGTTTACAGCGGCAGAGGCGAGGAAAAAGGAGCTGACCGCGGTCATCCACGCCTCCCTCTCCCTCTGGGCCATGGATTCCTCAGAGGGGCCGCTCAAAACCCTCAACCATTCCCTCCCCCTTGAAGGGAGGGGGTGTGTTGAGCACATCTTCAATCGCAGTTACCTGGTAGAGAAAGAGTATGAACCTCTGTTCGATGCCACGGTTGATCAGCTCAACACCAGGTACCAACCATATATCACTTTTGGTTATATCGGTCCGCTTCCCGCCTACAGTTTTACCAACCTCGAGTTCAACCAGGGAAACTTTGAGGTGATAGCTCGGGCACGGCAGACCCTGGCTCTGCCGGAGCAGGCCTCGCTAGAAGACATTAAGGCTACTTACCGCCGCTTGGCTCTCACGTGCCATCCTGATCGGCACCCTGAGGATCCTCAGGCAGAAGAGCGTTTTCGCGCGATCACTCACGCCTATGAAGTTCTGGAGATCTATTGCGGTAGCTTGCAAAACTTTCTCGGAGAGGCCCCTCCCTACTCTTTTGCTCGGGAGCAGGTTGAAAGGACTTTCACGGTGAAAGAAAAAAGGGAGGCCTGCTATCCATGGTGAAAGGAACACAAGAGGCTCCCCGCCTGGGGAAGTTTTTCTATGCCGTGATTCTTCCGGAAGGAAAGCCCCTCCCCGCGCTCGTCGGTCTGGATGACCAGAAAATCCATTCCATCACCTACCAAGACATTGCCGCGGTGGTCAGTGACTATCCGGTGACAACAATCAAACCCCTTAGGAAAAACCTCTTCCCCTATCATCAGGTGACCAGGACATTAGCTGAGAGTTGTACCACCATCCCAGCCCGATTCGGGCAGATCGCCCAGCACGGAGAAGAGGTTTTTAACATCCTGCGTCGTCATTACCCTCGAGTCAGACAGGAACTCGAAAGACTCCACCACAAGATGGAGATGGGAGTACAGGTGTTCTGGCAAGTGGATAACCTCTTTGAGTATTTGATCCAACAGGACCGGACGCTCAAAGGGCTCCGGGACCGACTGCTGCACCGACCTTCATCCGTCACCCGCCAAGAGCAGATCGAATTTGGCGGCCGCCTGCGCGATAAGCTTCAAGACGCGAGGGAGAGAGTGAGCCAGAGAACAATGGCGCACCTGCGAGAAGTAGCAGTAGAGGCCAAAGTCGACGAACCCATCGAAGAGCAAGTGGCAATGAACGGCCTTTTTCTGGTGCGGAAGGAACAGCAGCAGCATTTTACCGAACAGGTAGAGAAGGTGGCAGGATTGATGGGTGAGGAGTATGGGTTCAAGGTCGACGGTCCCTGGGTGCCTTTTAATTTCATCGCACACATCGAGTTGGGGCTCTAATCAGGAGAACGCTATGGCATTTCTACTCGATGACCTCCTTCTTGCCCCCATTAAAGGGGTCGTATGGCTGGCGGAAAAAATTAAGGAGCAGGCCGAAGGCGAGTTTCTGAACGAAGAAGGGGTAAGGCGAGAGTTGCGAGAGCTGTATCAGCTCGTAGAAACAGGGAAGATTAGCGAAGAGGAATTCACTGAGCGCGAAGAACAACTGGTCGAGCGCTTGGAAGCAATCGAAGAGTACAAGAAAAATAGAGGGGGCTGAATCTCTTGCTAAAACGTAAGCCTAAAAACAGGCCAGACCGTGAGCCTGCACAGGAGCTTAAGCCTGCACAGGAGAAGATCATGGAGCTCACAGAAATCGTTAACCGCGCAAAGGAGCAATTGACAGCATTGCATCCTCTGCCGGTGTCCGGTGTGATTGGTGCTGCGAAAAGAGAGGACGGCTGGCACGTGACCGTTGAGCTGATCGAGCGGAAGGGCATCCCCGATGCTCAGGATCTCCTGGGTATGTATGAGGCGGTCCTGGATGGAGGGGGTGACATGCTTAGTTACCATCGGAAGATGGTGCGACGGCGCAGCGATACGATGGAAGAAGCTGAGGGCTAATGGCTGAACGCTTACCCATAACAAGGGGCCGGGGGACAGGGGCCAGGGGCCGGGCTCCGACCCCCGATCTCCGACCCCTGAGAGGCTCCTTAAAGAGAGAGGTCTCCCTCGCTGAGGTCCTGGACAGAGTGCTGCACAAAGGAGCGGTGGTGGTGGGAGAGCTGACGATTTCAGTAGCTGACATCGATCTTCTTTATCTTGGCATCAATCTAATCCTCACATCGGTGGATACCATTGAAAGAGAGTTTGAAAAGTCCTACGCGAAGAAACTCCATGAGATCACCTGAGATCCGCTCGGACTCCCTGGAGGATTTTATTGCAGTCTTACAGCAGGACCAGTTCCCTGGGAAAAAACAGGACACAAAACCCTGCCGGATCCAGGTGGATTCCGAAAAAGTAGAACAGGGGCTGGTGAAACTGGTCCTCGCCCTCGTGGAGTTCTTGCGGCAAATCTTAGAGAAGCAAGCAATCAGGAGGATGGAGTCAGGCAGCCTGACAAAAGAAGAGATTGACAGGCTGGGGACGACGCTGATGAAGCTGGAAGAAAAGATTAAAGAGCTGCAGGAGCACTTTGCTATCGATGACCTCAACATCAATCTAGGCCCGCTCGGAAACCTCATCGACTAGGAGAACCCATGTCACAACCAGAGCTGCACTACGCCCCCATTCCAAGAGGGCCTGGAGAGATCATGCACGCCACAAGGGCGGATACCCTCTCCGATGTTTTGGAGCGGGTTCTGGATAAGGGAGTGGTGATCGCTGGTGATATTGCCATCAGGTTAATGGATATAGAACTCCTGACGATTCATTTGCGTTTGCTCGTCGCTTCGGTCGAGAAAGCCAAAGAGATGGGTATCGACTGGTGGGAGCACAACCCCTTCCTGAGCCAAAAAGCCCGAGAGAGGGAGGAGAGAAGGAACCTGACAGAGAAGGAAGAGGAGATCAAAGCCCTTAAAGAGAGAGTGGCCCAACTGGAAAGCTCTCGTTCTCCGTCTCCACTCACAGCGGAGAGAAAAACTCGGAAAGGGAGGGGGAAAAGAGAGCCTGCGCTCCCGTCGAGAACCCCAGTGTCAGCGGAGTAAAGCTATGGACAGCCCCGCAAGGAGAAAGGAGGGGAGAGAGCTTTCCCTCTATTATCTCTACGGCTTCTCTCTCGCGCTGGAGCCCTTTTCTCTGCAGGAAAAAGGGATGGAGGGAGAAAACAACGTGTTTCCTCTTTCCTATCACGATCTGAGCGCTTTGGTCAGTTGCGTGCCACTCGCTGTATATAGTGAGAAAGCCCTCAATGAGAGCCTCAAGGATCTCGAGTGGCTTACTCCCCGCGTCAAGCGCCACGAGCAGGCCATTAAAGCCGCCATGCAGTTTGGTCCGGTCATTCCAGTCCGGTTCTGCACCTTGTACAAAAGCCGGGCAAGGATACTGGAGGTCTTACGGAACCAGTATGAGCCCTTCCGGGCATTTCTCAGCTTTGTGCAGGACAAGGAAGAATGGGGGGTGAAAATCTACATGGCAGAAGAGGCTGGAGAGAAGCTGGTTCAGAAGACCAATCCTGTCCTACGTGCCCTTGATGCCCGCATCTCTGCTGCCTCAACTGGGGAAAGCTATTTTCTCCGGAAGAGAAGAGAACAAATTCTCAGAGAAGAAGTGGAGAGGAGCATCGAGGCACTCACTGAAGAGCTCTACGCACAGCTCTCCTCCTGGTCTGTCGCCAGCCGGAGGAACTGGGTGTTGGACAGACGAGCCACCGGGAGAGCAGAAGAGATGATTTGCAACGTGGCTTTTCTCCTGGCCAAGGAAATCGTGGGAGAATTTGTCGAAGGGCTGGATCGGCTAGCAGTGGACTATAAAAGCCAGGGTCTTTTCTTCGAACTGAGCGGCCCCTGGCCGCCGTACAATTTCTGCCCTCGGATTCAATGAAATGCGGGCGGGAGCAACAGGAGTCTCACATGGAAGAGAAAGAAGACAAAGAGTTTGATCCTTCTGGCGTGATCAGCGGGGCGCTCAACATTCTCGGCCTGAAGATCGACCTGGGCAAGCTGCTGTCAGCACCCGATGAAGTGAAGGATCGTCTTGAGCAGCTCCGGGAGAAGCTCAAACAGGCTGGCGGTAAAGAGGCGCTGAGTGACGCGGAGTGGCGGAGTGGGGGGGGAAGCATCAGCGGGAGCGTGAGAACCCGGGGCATCCTGGGGGAAAGGGAGTATCATATGGGAACGGGGATGCGGCCCGGCAAACAGCCTCGGCCGCCAAAAGCGCCCGAGCCTCCCGAACCTCCAGAAGTGGTGGAGCCGGCGGTAGACGTTTTCACTGAACCCCACGAGATCATAGTGGTGGCTGAAGTTCCTGGGGTGGGCCTGAGTGACCTGGAACTAAAAATCCAGAATGACAAGGTTCTTTCCCTTTCCACGTACCCTGGAGCCCGCCGGGGGTATCGGAAGGATATCGAACTCAGCGCCGAGGTCGATGCCGAGACCCTGCGGACAACCTGCCGCAACGGCGTCCTGGAAGTGCGGTTGCAAAAAAAGTGAGCGTGCGGCGTAATATGCAATACGTCTACTGCTTTGTGAAAGGAACAGAAAATGGTGCTGTCTTTCCCCACGGCCTTGGGAGGAAGAGCGTGCGCCTGGTCTCCTTTGCCGGCATGGGCGCCGTGGTAAGCGAGGGCAACCCTGCACGGGTGAGTAAGGGGATGGAAAACGTTCTGACGCACCAAGAAGTAGTCAACTGGGCGCTGGAACTTTCCCGCTCCGTGATCCCTTGCCGGTTCGGAGTGTGGGTGACCGATGAGGCAGGCGTTATTACTCTCCTGGACAAAAATACCTCCCGGTTGGAAACACACTTCGCCCGGTTGGAGGGCAAGGTAGAAGTGGAAATCAAAGCAATCCTCAGTGGCCAGCCGTGCAAAAGGAAGATGCCAGCGGGGAAGCTGACGGTCGGCGAGAGGTATCTTTTAGCAAAAAAAAAGCATCATGGAATGGAGAGTCTCAGCGAGCAGGGACAAAGACTCTACCATGAGCTAAACAAGATGACTTCCCCTTTTTGGACCGCAATCAAGGCCGAGGAAACGTCCTTCCGTCAAAAGCTTATCCTTCGCCTCTTTTATCTCATTGAGAAAGAGAAGGTCGGTTTTTTTAAGAGCGCGTACGAGAGGACTTGCCAGAAAATCCCACAGTGCAAGTTCCTATACACCGGTCCCTGGCCTCCGTATAGTTTCGCCGATATGACCCTGTTGTGAAGAGCAGGGGGTCCCAGAGAAAAGCAGGGGCGAGTAAGGAGGCGAGGTATGGAGCCACAAAATAACCTTCTCGAGAATGTCCAGCAGCAGCAAGTGGCGCTACAGCGCATCAACCTCGCCATCAACTCCACTCTCGATCTGCACGAAATCCTGCAGCGGATTATCATCGAGGCCGTACACCTCCTGGCCGCCCAGAGCGCCTCGGTCACCCTCCATGACGACGCTACCGACGAGGCCGAGCTGACTACCATGTATGGGCAGCCCTGGACTTTTCGGACCTTGCGCTATCCCTTGGCTGATTCCCTGACGGGGTGGGTGGCCAGACACCAGTGTCCACTGCGAGTCCCGCGTCTGAAGCTAGAAGAGTGGCCTGCAGTCTGGCCCATGGCTGAGCAGCTGGGTGGCCCCCCCACGCCGGTGGCGGTCTTGTTGGTGCCATTGTGGCTCCAGGGCCAAGTGGCAGGCAGTCTAGAGGTAGTGTGGGAGTCCTCGCACGTCATTACTGATCACGAGGAGCAGCTCTTAGAGGCGATCGCGCTTCAGGCCGCCATCGCCGTCACTAACGCCCGGCTCTATCAGGAAAAAGAGCGTGCCCTACATCTGGTCAAGGAAAGCGAGGACCGCTACCGCTCGCTCTTTGAGAACGCCAATGACGCCATTGTGACCTTTACCCTGGAGGGGATCGTCACCGCTGTGAACCGCGGGCTGGAAGCACTACTGGGGTGGTCGCGGGATGAGCTGATCGGCCAGCACTATCGCAAGTTTGTCACCCCGGCCTCTGTCGCAGTGGGGGAAGAGCGGACCCGCCAATTCTTGACTGGGCAGCGGCCGTTCTCGATTTTTGAGGTCGAATTTGTGCGCAAAGATGGGGGTGTGGTGCCGGTGGAAGCCCGTACCCGTCCGATCTTGAACAAAGAGGGCTATCTCCTCGGTATCCAAGGGATCTATCGTGACATCGCCGAGCGCAAGCGGGCCGCAGAGGCACTCCAGCAGGAGGTGCAGATTTCCACAGCTCTGGCACGGGTGGGGCAGGATCTGATCGTGTCGCTCGATACGCCGGCGCTGCTCGACCGCCTCTGCCAGCTCATCACGGAGGTCTTGGGCTGCGACTGTTGCCACGTCATCCTCTGGCAGCCCGAGCGCGGCGCGTACGTAGCGGTGGCGGGGTATGGCGATACCCCGGAGCAGTGGGAGGCGTTGCGAGTGGCAGCGGGGTCGCGCGCGGGAGTGTCTGAGCTGCTGGACCGCCTGGACCGCGAGAAAACCATGCACGTGATGACGGCAGCTCACCAGGAGCTGCTCCCCGCTGCCTTTCTCCAGAAAATAGATGTGACGGTGGCCCTATGGGTGGCGCTGCGGCGGGGCGAAGAGTTCATGGGGGGGGTCGGCGCAGGCTATCGCGGGCGCACGGAGCCCTTTACCCGGCAGCAAGAGCGTATTGCCTCGGGCATTAGCCAGTTGACCTCCCTGGCTTTGGAGGATGTCCGGCTGCTGGAAGAACTGCGGCGAGCCAATCGGCTGAAGTCGGACTTTCTGGCCACCATGTCGCATGAGTTACGCACCCCCCTCAACATTGTTGTAGGCTACACTGACCTGTTGCTTGAGGGTGACCGAGGCGCTCTGACGGTCGAGCAGTGTGATCTCCTGCAGCGGGTCAGGAAGGCAGCGTACGAGGAACTGGAACTCATCGTCGCTATGATGGATGTGAGTCGGTTGGAGGCGGGCCGGTTGCCAGTGGAGCTCACAGCAGTGGACGTCGCAGCACTGATAGAGGAACTCCGCGGGGAGATCGAGGGGAAAGGAGGGAAACCGGGGGTCACCCTCGTCTGGCAGATGGCACAAGGGCTGCCGCCGCTGCGTACAGATCGAACCAAGCTGAGGGTCGTGCTCAAAAACTTACTGAGTAATGCGATGAAGTTCACTGACCAAGGCAGCATCACCATGGCGGTCCGTCCTCTGGAGGGAGGAGTGGAATTCCGTGTGGCCGACACCGGTGGTGGGATTCCGCCGGAGGTGCAGGCGGTGATGTTTGAGATGTTCCGCCAAGGCAACGGTTTGACGACACGCTGCCACGAGGGGGTGGGGTTAGGGCTCTACATTGTGAGGCGCCTGTTGGAGCTCCTAGGGGGCACGGTGTCAGTGGAAAGCGAAGTAGGGAAAGGCTCAACCTTTCGCGTGTGGACCCCTCAAAATGTGTGAAAGTTACGACGGCCTATTGAAAAACCCTCTGATTTTTTCTAGCTGCCTGTACTCATGGCGCAAAAAACGCCGATTCGAAAAACCGCTATTGCCGAGCAACGGAACAAAATTTTGCGACCAGCGCTGGTCAAAAACTGCCGTAGGTCATACAGCGGGTATTAGCCACATAATGGTAACGTCACAAAAGCCCACTCTCTGAGATTTAATCTCGTCAAACCCCTGGTTGGGGTTCCTCCTAATCCAACTGCGTAAGTCCTACTCTTTTTCTGTTGGGGGATTCTGCTTAAGGAAGCGAGAAAACCAGTAGAATGAGAAAGGAGGTATTGCTTTGTTCTCAAATGTCTAATAGGAGAGAGAAAAATCTATTGACAGAGAATAAATGCAACTGACTGTCCGAGACGTCTCAAAGCTTTTTCAAGTCTCAGAAAAAACGATCTATCGCTGGATTACTCAAGGCATCCTGCCGGCCTACCGGGTAAGCGATCAGTACCGTTTCAACCGAGCGGAACTCCTGGAATGGGCGACCTCCCGCAGAATGAACGTCTCCCCAGAGATCTTTGCCGAACCCGAAAGTTCTGCGACCCCGCTCCCCGGGTTCGTGGAAGCGCTGCAGGCGGGCGGAATCTTCTATCGGGTGGGCGGGACGGACAAAGAATCCGTGCTGCGTGCCGTTGTCGAAACCTTGCGTCTGCCCGAAGAGGTAGATCGGGAGTTTTTGCTGCGTGTCCTTCTCGCGCGCGAGGCGTTAGAGTCCACCGGGATTGGTGACGGGATCGCCATTCCCCACGTCCGTAATCCTATTGTTCTCCATGTTCCCCGTCCCCTGATTACCCTCTGTTTTCTCGAGCACGCGGTTGATTTTGACGCCTTAGATGGGAAACCGGTGTCCATTGTGTTCTCCTTAATCAGTCCCACTGTCCGGGCGCATCTCCGGTTACTCTCCCGGCTCTCCTTTGCGCTGCAAGATCCCGGCTTCAAGGCGGTCGTCACTCGTCAAGGCTCTCGTGACGAGGTCTTGACCGCGGCCCGCCGTGTCGAAGCCGCTTTGCTGCGCACCCCAGCTGCGGACGGCACCCAGGACCGATAGATGGCCTGCGTGCTGTTGGCGCTCGCACTCTTCATGCTCAGTGGCTGCGCCGCGCTTGTGGCCCAGCAATCGGCGCGCTGGGCCACAGGTTTCGGCGTGAGCGGTGTGATCACAGGAAGTGTCCTCGGGCTTATCCCGACCCTGCGTGTCCTGCTCGGCGCGCCCGCCCTCTCGCTGCATGCCAGGTGGGACGTGCCGTATGGGACATTCTTCGTCGCGGTGGATGCGCTGTCCGCGTTTTTCTTGCTGCCGATCTTTCTCCTCTCCGCGCTCGCCGCGGTGTACGGCGGTGAATACCTCCTCGCGTATCGCGAGAAGAAATCACTCGGCGTGCCGTGGTTCTTTTTTAACCTGCTCATTGCCAGCATGGTGCTGGTCGTCATTGCCCGCAACGGTGTGCTCTTCCTGGTGGCCTGGGAAGTGATGGCCCTGGCCTCGTTCTTCCTCGTGACGTTTGAGGATGAACAGGAGAGCGTCCGGGACGCCGGCTGGATTTATCTTGTGGCCACCCATCTCGGCACGGCGTGCGTGCTCACCCTGTTCGTCTTGCTCGGCCGGGAGGGTGATTCTCTGGATTTCGATCGCTTCGCCCCGGTGTCCGCGGGGGCAAGCCTGTTGTTTCTGCTCGCCGTGGTCGGCTTCGGTGCCAAGGCCGGGTTTCTGCCGTTGCACGTGTGGCTGCCGGAAGCGCACCCTGCCGCGCCCAGCCATGTCTCCGCGGTCATGTCCGGCGTGATGATCAAAACCGGCATCTACGGCCTCGTGCGCACCCTCACGTTTCTTGGTCCGCCGCCGGCATGGTGGGGGTGGTTCCTTTGCGGTGTTGGGGTAACGTCCGGTGTCCTTGGTGTCCTTTTTGCCCTGGCCCAGCACGATCTGAAACGTCTCCTTGCCTACCACAGTGTGGAAAACATCGGCATCATTGCGCTCGGGCTTGGGGTAGGACTCATTGGCCTCAGCAACGGCTCTCCGGCTCTTGCCGTGTTAGGGTTCGGCGGCGGGCTGCTCCATGTCTTGAACCATGCCCTCTTCAAGGGGCTTCTCTTCCTTGGAGCAGGAGCTGTGCTGCACGCCACCGGCACGCGAGACATCGACCATCTCGGTGGTCTGCTCAAACGGATGCCCTGGACCGGCGTGACGTTTCTGACCGGGGCCGTTGCCATCTCGGGTCTGCCGCCACTCAACGGCTTCGTGAGCGAGTTTTTGCTATACCTGGGCGCGTTTCAGGGAGCGACTTCCCTCGCAGGCGCCAGCGCCGTCGCGGTCTTGGGGGTGATTGCCGGCTTGGCGTTGATTGGTGGCCTGGCCGCCGCTTGTTTTACTAAAGCCTTCGGCATTGTCTTCTTGGGCGAGCCTCGTAGCGGCCATGCGGCATACGCACACGAAGTGGGACTAGCCATGCGGCTGTCGATGGTACTGCTTGCGGTGAGCTGCGTCCTCATCGGGTTGTGTGCCCCAGCCGTGGTCGGGGTTTTGACGCCCACGCTCATGAGTGTCACCGGGTTGCCAAGAGAGTTGGTCCATGCACACCTCGTTTATGCGACCGGTCCATTAGGGTTCATTGTTTTGGCTGCAGTGGGTTTTGTCGTCCTGGTGGGTGGGCTGGTGGGGCTGCGACGGTGGTTGCTCGCAGGCCGGTCAGTGGAGGAAGGCGTCACGTGGGATTGTGGCTACGCACAGCCAACCCCGCGCATGCAGTACAGTGCCTCCTCTTTTGCTCAGCCTTTGACCGCTATCTTCCGCCTGTTTCTCCACACCCGCACCCGTGTCTCAGCCATCCAGGGTCTGTTCCCGCGCGCGGCTTCCCTGGCCACGGAGACTGCTGATGTCTGCAGCGCCTATCTGTACCGCCCGGTTTTTGTTGGCATCGGCCGGGTGCTGGGGACGCTGCGGTGGCTGCAACACGGGCAAGTGCACCTCTACGTCCTCTACATCGCCGTGACCCTCCTGGTGTTGCTGGTGTGGAGGCTGGGATAGTCCATGCTCATCGTACCAGCCTTCCATACGCTGCTCGCCCTTGTCTTCGCTCCGCTGCTCCTTGGCATCATCAGTCGGACAAAGGCACTGGTCGCTGGTCGCGTTGGGCAGCCGCTGGCGCAGCCTTACTATGATCTGTGGAAGCTGCTGCAGAAAGGGGCGGTCTACAGCCGCACGACCACCTGGATCTTCCGTGCAGGACCGGTGGTGGGGCTCGCCGCCGTTCTGGTGGCGTTGACGCTCCTCCCCGTCGGCGGGGCGCCGGCGTTGCTGTCCTTCCCGGGCGACCTGGTGCTCTTTGCCTATCTCTTAGGATTGCTGCGCTTCTTCACCGTCATTGCCGCGCTGGACACCGGCTCCAGCTTTGAAGGCATGGGCGCCAGCCGCGAGGTCACCTTTGCCGCTCTGGCCGAGCCCGCTCTTTTCCTCGGGCTGGCTGCCGTTGCCCGGTATGCCGGAACCCTGTCCCTGTCAGGGATGTTCGCGGGGATCACTGTCGAGAGTTGGACGCACGCTGGCCCAGCCTTTGCGCTGGTCGCAGCCGCGTTCTTAGTGGTGTTCCTGAGCGAAAACGCGCGCATTCCGGTCGATGACCCGGCGACGCATCTTGAACTGACCATGATTCACGAGGTAATGGTGCTCGATCACGGCGGACCGGATTTTGCCTTTATCCTCTACGGCAGTGCGCTCAAACTCTGGCTGTTAGGAGCACTGTTAGTGAATCTGCTCGTTCCCGTGCGTAGTGGCCAGCTCTGGCTTGACGATGGTGCCGCGATCGGCGGCATGGTGGGGCTCGCGGTCGTGACCGGTCTCATCGAGTCGTCCATGGCGCGGTTACGGCTCGTTCATGTGCCGCAATTCCTCGTCGGTGCGGGCGTGCTGGCAGCGCTTGCGCTGGTGCTGGTGCTGAGGTGAGGTGGTGAGCGTCTGGATTGATACGGTCTTGATCTTTCTCGTGCTGAGCAACTTTCTGTTGCTCGGCTCAAGCCGGCTGAGCGCCTGCATCCGTTTCGTCGCCGTGCAGGGTATTCTCTTGGGCGTCTTGACATTGGTGGCGCATGAAGACGGGTTGACGCTACGCCCCCTGCTCCTGGCGCTCGTCAGTGCAGGACTGAAAGGGGCGGTATTTCCGTGGCTATTGAAACGCGCGCTGCGGGAGGCGAACGTGCGCCACGAGATCGAGCCGTACGTCGGTTATAACCTCTCGATCCTCATCGGGGCGGTGGCGTTAGCTGTCTCCCTCTGGCTGAGTGCACGCCTCCCCCTCCCGGGTCCGCCGCTCTCGTCTCTGGTCGTGCCCGTGGCGCTTTTCACCAGCCTGGCTGGCCTGTTTCTGATCGTCAGCCGGAAAAACGCATTGACCCAGGTGCTCGGCTACCTCGTGCTCGAAAACGGCATCTACGCCTTCGGTGTGGGAGTCGTACAGGGGACGCCGATGTTAGTCGAACTGGGGGTGCTCCTGGACGCCTTTGTCGCCGTGTTCGTGATGGGCATCGCCATCTTCCATATCAGCCGGCAGTTCGACCATATTGAGACGGATCAACTGGCGACGCTGAAGGATTGGGTATCATGATTCTGGCGTTGTTGCTCACGCCTACTGTGGTGGGTATCGTCGCATTTTTCCTCCGGCCAGACCGTCTGCGGCGCGCCCTCTTGCTGCTAGTGGCGATTGTCCACACCGGGGTGACGGCAGCCACGTGGCTCGTCCCCGCAATGCCAGCATTGGGGGGGTGGTTACTCCTCGACGCGCCGGGGCGGCTGTTCTTAAGCATTACCAGCGTGTTGTTTCTGGCGGCAGCGGCGTACAGTGTCGGCTATTTACGCCAGGAAGGCCACACCGCGCACTCGGACGTCGAGGAAGGGTTCCTCTTCGCCAATGCGCCGGAAGCGAGTTTTACTGCTTGCCTGCTCTTCTTCCTTACGGCGATGACGCTAGTGACTTGCAGTCAACGCTTTGGGCTGCTCTGGGTGGCGATCGAGGCGACCACGCTGGCGAGCGCGCCGCTCATTTACTTCCATCGCCATCATCGCTCGCTCGAAGCCACCTGGAAATACTTGCTGATCTGCTCGGTGGGAATCGCGCTCGCGCTGCTCGGCAACTTCTTCCTCGCGGTTGCCGCAGCTAACCCCGGTGGCACCCCTGTCCCCCTGGTCCTGAACGACCTTGTGCAGCATGCCTCTCAGCTTCATGTTGCCTGGCTCAAGGCAGCGTTCCTGCTCTTCCTGGTGGGCTATGGGACGAAGATGGGGCTGGCCCCGCTGCATACCTGGCTGCCGGACGCGCATAGTGAGGCGCCATCCGTCGTCTCAGCACTCCTCTCCGGGGCGCTCCTGAACTGCGCATTCTTGGGCATCTTACGAGCGCAGCAGGTCTGCGCCGCGGCTGGACAGGCCGCCTTTGGCCAGGACCTCCTCGTCGGGTTTGGCCTGCTTTCCATGGCGTTCGCGGCTGTGTTTATCCTGGGTCAGGCCGACTATAAGCGCCTGCTC
Organism: Binatia bacterium; assembly: GCA_041487975.1. GTDB lineage: Bacteria > Desulfobacterota > Binatia > Bin18 > Bin18 > JACQEL01. The sequence continues at coordinate 21,106 of JBGPOI010000010.1, forward strand.
GCCTATTCGAGCGTCGAGCACATGGGGATCCTGGCGCTGGGCGTCGGTCTGGGGGGGGGCGGGCCGTTTGGTGCGCTGCTGCACGCCGTCAACCACTCGCTGACCAAGGCGATGTTGTTCCTGGTCGCGGGTAACATCTTGACCGTGTATCAGTCAAAGTCCACGGAGGAGGTCCGGGGGGTACTGCGGGTGCTCCCGACATCCGGGCTGTTGTGGGTCGCGGGTTTCCTCGCCATTACCGGGTCTCCTCCGTTCGGTCCGTTCCTGAGTGAGTTCACGATCTTGAAGGCCGCGTTGGAGCAGGGAAGGAGTGGGGTGGCGATCGCCTATCTCGTGCTCTTGGCCGTGGTCTTCGTCGGCATGGCGACGGCTGTGCTCAGAATGGCGCAGGGGACACCGGCACGCGGGGATCGGCGCATGACCGCTACAGCAGAACCCATGCTGAGTGTTATCCCGGCAGCAGCGCTCGGTGCCCTGGTTCTTATCCTTGGTCTCTACCTGCCTCCGGCTTTGCGCCAGACGATCCAGGAGGCAGCCCAGGCGCTGCGGTGATACGCATGCCTTCCCCTGCAGTATTCTCGCTCCGTCACGGCGAAACCGCCCCGCTGCGGGAAATTCCTTATCTCACTGCAAGTGAATTTCGAGATGCCATTCTCGCGAGCAACGCGCACGGTGGTCGCCTGGCCGCGCTCTTCGGGCAGCCGCTCGAGACGGGATCCGTGCGTCTCCTCGCGGTCGTAGCCCAGGGAGATTCGGGCACCCTCTCTCTGGTCTCGACGGGCGTGACGGATGCCTATCCGTCCCTCACCCCGGACTGTCCGCAGGCGCACTGGTTTGAGCGGGAGATCGCCGAACAATGGGGCGTGCGGCCGGAAGGGCACCCTTGGCTCAAGCCGATCCGCTTCCATGCCGCTTATCGCCCCGGCCGTGATGCCTGGGCGCGCGTGCAGAACGGCGAGATCCTGCCGAGTGTCACCAACTTCTTTCAAGTGCACGGGGAAGAGGTGCATGAGGTTGCGGTGGGGCCAGTCCACGCCGGCATCATCGAGCCCGGCCACTTCCGCTTTCAGTGCCACGGGGAGCACGTGTTTCATCTCGAGATCTCGCTCGGCTACCAGCACCGTGGAGTGGAACGGGCGCTGGTGGGTGGACCAAACAAGCGGACCATCCACTACATGGAGACCTTGGCTGGGGACACGTCGGTCGGGCATGCTACGGCGTACTGTCATGCGCTCGAAGCCTTGACCGACTGTCGCGTTTCCGCCCGGGCGCAGGCTTTACGGGGGATAGCGTTAGAGCTGGAACGTCTCGCCAACCACACCGGCGATCTCGGCGCTTTAGCCGGAGACGTTGGCTATCTGCCAACCGCATCCTACGGCGGACGGATTCGCGGCGATTTTCTCAACATGACTGCGCTTATCTGCGGCAGCCGTTTCGGTCGCGGGCTGGTCCGACCTGGCGGCATCGGATTCGCGGTCGATGCGGCGCGGGCAGCGCAACTCCGCGAGCGGCTGGAGCGCGCCCTCCGCGACGTGACCAGCGCGGTCAACCTCCTATGGGATACACCGTCAGTGTTGGCGCGGTTCGAGGAGACAGGAGCGGTCTCGCGCGACACGTGTGAAGCGCTGGGCTTGGTCGGGCCTGCGGCGCGCGCCTGTGGGGTTGAGCGTGATGTGCGCCACGAGTTCCCGGCCGGGATCTTTCGGTTTGCTCACATTCCAGTGTCTACCTGGCATACCGGTGATGTGTTCGCCCGCGCTTACGTGCGGTGGCTGGAGATCCAGCGGTCGGCTGCCTTCGTGCGCGAGCAGCTTGCCGCACTCCCCGACGGCTCCTCGCGTGGCGACGTTGGTCTCCTCAGTCCTAACCGCGTTGCGGTCTCGCTCGTCGAGGGCTGGCGAGGGGAAATCTGCCACGTCGCGATCACGGACGCGCAGGGTCGATTTGCTGCCTACAAGATTGTCGATCCCTCTTTTCATAACTGGATGGGGCTCGCCCTGGCATTGCGCAATCAGCAGATTGCGGATTTTCCACTCTGCAACAAAAGCTTTAATCTCTCGTACTGCGGACACGATTTGTAAGGTTCGTCTATGTTGAAGATTTTGCGAACACGCCTACAGCAGGGGCAGCGAACGCTCCCCTATCCGGCGCAAGAGCCCCTGCTCCCGGACCGCTTTCGCGGCCGTCCGGTAGTGAATCGACACAAGTGTCCTCCGGGCTGTCGCCTCTGCGCCGAGGCGTGTCCGACGGATGCCATCACGGTCAACGCGCAGGGCCTCCGCCTCGATCTGGGGCGGTGTCTCTTTTGCACCGAGTGTGAGCAAATGTGTCCTGAAGGTGCGATCCGCTACACCCGGGAGTACCGACTCGGCACGAGGACACGCGCTGACTTGGTGATGGAGGGAGAAGACCTGCGACTTGCGCAAGCGCTCGACGACACCACTCGCCGTCTTTTCGGTCGTTCGCTCAAGCTCCGCCAGGTCAGCGCCGGTGGCTGCAATGCCTGCGAGGCAGACGTGAACGTCCTCAATACCGTCGTGTTTGATCTGGGCCGGTTCGGCATTCAGTTCGTGGCCTCGCCGCGCCACGCGGATGGGTTGCTCATCACCGGACCAGTGACGAAGAACATGCGGTTGGCGCTCACCAAGACCTACGACGCCGTGCCGGCGCCGAAAATCGTGATCGCGGTGGGCGCCTGTGCCATTTCTGGCGGCCCCTTCATCGACCACCCCGAGGTGCAGAACGGGGCCGATGCCGCCGTGCCGGTTGATCTGTATGTCCCAGGCTGCCCTCCCCATCCCCTGACGATTCTCGATGCCCTCTTACGGCTGTTGGGCCGGCTCGCGGCACAACGCTGAGAGGCGCGGGGCGACGGAGACGAACATGAGCGGCGGTACGGATCTCCACCTGCATACAGATCGGCACCTGAGCGGTGATGGCGGCGAGAGCGGCGTCGTGGGAGTGCTGGCCTTGGACGGTGCAATCGTTCGCTCGACGCTCATGCGCGAGGTTCTGGACCTGGTGTCCCGCGTCGCCCCGTCTGACGCCAACGTCCTGCTGACGGGCGAAAGTGGCGTGGGCAAGGAAGTGGTGGCGCGTGCTATTCACCAGCTCAGCCCGCGTGCGTCCCGGGATTTTGTCCCGATCAACTGCGCCACTCTCTCCGGCGAGACACTGGAGAACGAACTGTTCGGTCACGAGAAGGGCGCGTTTACCAGCGCCGACGAGCGCAAGATCGGCGTGTTCGAGGTCGCCCACCAGGGGACCCTTTTTCTCGACGAGGTGAACGAGATGGGGCTGGCCTGTCAGGCCAAGGTGCTGCGTGCACTGGAACGGCGGGAGTTTCGCCGACTCGGTGGTACCCGTAAAATCAAGGTGGATGTGCGCCTGGTCGCCGCGACCAATGTGGACTTGGAGGAAGCGGTGCGGGCACGCCGGTTTCGCGAGGATCTCTTTTATCGCCTCAATGTGATCCACATCCACATTCCTCCCCTGCGCGAGCGGCGTGAGGCGATTGCGCCCATGACCCAGCAGTTCTTGCGGGAGTTCAGCGAGAAATACGGCAAGCGGCGCCGCGTGTTCACAGAGGACGCCCTCACTCGACTCGCTCACTATCTCTGGCCGGGCAACGTGCGGGAGCTGCGTAACGTGGTCGAGAGCCTGGTGCTCGTAACCAAAGGGGAACAGATCGGTGTACGCGACCTCCCCGCCAACATTCGCGCCGTCTCCACGCGGACTGAGATTCGTCTCCCGATGGGGATGACCCTACAGGAGGCGGAAAAAGAAATCCTGCGCTGTTACCTGGAAGTCTTTCCCACCAAGAAAGAAGTGGCGCGCGCGCTCAACATCGGCCTGCGTACCCTACACGCGAAGATCAAAGCCTATGGCCTCCCGAGCCGCCACCGGCGCTCCTCATCCTCCATAGTGCAAAAATAGCAGTCTAAACTGCCGATACCTGGCCATAAGTGCGAAATCTGCACTGAACGGCGGCTAAAAAACACGGAAAGTGCTGAAATTACCTGTTTCGGCCGGGTTCGTTGGGTTCTGGTCAGCCTTCGTGCACGAAAACTGTGTGTTATTGAAAGGTTAGCGTCGGTCTCGCGCCAGGCATCAAGTTTGCTGAGGTTCTCAGTGCGTGTGATGAGTACCCAGGCAACAAAAAAACAAGTGCTGCTGCTGAACGACCATCTGGTGGCAACCCTTATGCCTCAAGAGGAGACCCTGTGAACACGTCTTTTCGCTCAGGCGACGTGCTTTCCCGGTTACCGTCACTGCCGGGAATGGCAGCGTCTGACGTGCTGCCTCCTACTGAAGGGCAGCCAGAAAACCTGATATGGGTTGACCTCACGTCCTTGAACCGCGCAGCACTGAGCACGGTCCAGGAACGGCATGGCTTGCCGCCGGAGGCGATGACCTACTTTCTGTTGCACTACCAGTCCGCCAAGCTCATCCACGCTGGTCCGGCGTTGTTTTTGGTCACGTTTCTGGCGCTTCCCTCCTCGCGCCATCTCTTTACCACGCGGGAACTCAAGATTTGTATCACCCCGACGGTGATCGCAACGAGGCACGGGTCGTCCGGGAGGGCGCAGCCTGATCTGGGGCGGACTCTTCTTCTGCCGAGCCTTAGTGGCGGGCGGATAGGACAGTTTTTGTGCGGGCTGTTGGAAGGGACAGTCGGGTCCTATGAGGCCATTGTGAAGGCCGTCGTTGTACGACGCCGTGACGAGGTGCCCAAGGAAGAGAGACCACGATGGCGCAAGCGGATCGAGAAGCTCGTGCACTTCTTGCGAGAGGAGCAGGCCTTCCTCGGCAATGTGACGCGCGAAGGGGGAAAACTGCTCGCGACGGAAGAGGGCCGACAGATCAAGAGCATCGAAGAGCGGGTGGGGGCGCTGGCGCGGGTCGCCTGGGACACCCTGCGCGAGGAGAAA
>JBGPOI010000011.1:0-25855 GCA_041487975.1 Binatia bacterium
CAATAGTCAGCGGCTCGAAATAGAGCCTGTCAGAGGTGTCATAATCAGTGCTGACCGTCTCGGGATTGCAGTTGACCATTATTGTCTCGAACCCGAGTTCCCGCAGGGCAAATACAGCATGGACACAGCAGTAGTCGAACTCGATGCCCTGGCCGATGCGGTTGGGGCCTCCACCCAGAATGACGACCTTGCGCTGATTCGTCGGTTGCGCCTCATCCTCACCTTCATAGGTGGAATAGAGATAAGGGGTATGAGCGACAAACTCGGCCGCGCAGGTATCGACGGTCTTGTACACCGGCACGATACCCCACTGCTCGCGCTTTTCGCGTATCTCCGCTTCGCTACACCCCAGCAGCTTAGCCAGACGAACATCCGCGAAACCCATACGCTTCGCTTCGCTCAGCCAGTCCGGCATCCGAGGTCCGAAGTCCGAGGTTCGGATTTTCTCCTCATACTGAACAATCTGCGCGATGTTTTCTAAGAACCACGGATCGATTTTGGTAAGCTGGTACATCTCTTCAATACTCATCCCTAACCGCAGGGCGTCAGCAATGTACCACAGGCGCTCGGCATTAGGGGTGCGCAGGCGTTCCCGTACTTCTTCTCTTTCCGGAGTCCGGAGTCCGGACTCCAGACTCCGGACTCTTTCTTCAAACCCATAACTCCCGATCTCTAGTGATCGTATCGCTTTTTGCAGTGCTTCTTTGAAAGTTCGGCCGATCGCCATCGCCTCACCTACAGACTTCATCTGCGGCCCCAGGGTATCCGCCGTCTGAGGGAATTTATCGAAGGTAAAGCGCGGGACTTTGACGACGACATAGTCGATAGTTGGTTCGAAACAGGCAGGCGTCTCGCGGGTGATGTCGTTGCGGATCTCGTCCAGCGTATAGCCGACGGCCAACTTGGCAGCGATCTTGGCGATGGGGAAACCCGTGGCCTTGCTGGCCAGGGCCGACGAGCGCGACACGCGCGGGTTCATCTCGATCACCACCATGCGACCGGTATCGGGATGAGTAGCGAACTGAATGTTCGAGCCGCCGGTGTCCACGCCGATTTCGCGAATAATGCGTAGGGCGGCATCGCGCATGATCTGGTATTCTTTGTCGGTCAGGGTCTGCGCCGGCGCAACGGTGATCGAGTCGCCGGTGTGCACGCCCATCGGATCAAGGTTTTCAATCGAGCAGACGATCACTACGTTGTCCTTGCCGTCACGCATCACCTCCAGTTCAAACTCTTTCCACCCAGCGATCGACTCTTCGATCAGCACCTCGTGAACGGGTGAAGCTTCGAGTCCCCATTCCAGCAAAACGCGAAATTCGTCCAGCGACGTGACGATACTGCCGCCGCTGCCGCCCAACGTGCGCGAGGGGCGGATAATCAAAGGGAGGCCGATTTGCTGGCGGATCTCTTCAGCTTCTCCGAGCGAGCGGGCGTAGCCGCTGCGCGGCAGGTCGAGACCGATCCGCTCCATTGCTGCTTTAAAAAGGTTCCGGTCTTCCGCTTTCTTGATCGCCGGGAGTTTGGCGCCGATCAGTTCCACACCGTAACGATCGAGCACCCCTTGCTCGGCCAGATCAATGGCCAGATTCAGGCCGGTCTGTCCACCGATCGTCGGCAGCAGGGCATCAGGCCGTTCCTGGGCAATGATCTTCTCCACGACCTCGACGGTTAGAGGCTCAATGTAGGTGCGGTCGGCGAAGTCGGGATCGGTCATGATCGTGGCCGGGTTGGAGTTGACCAGAATGACGCGATACCCCTCTTCCTTGAGCGCCTTGCAGGCCTGGGTGCCAGAATAGTCGAACTCGCAGGCCTGGCCGATCACGATCGGGCCGGAGCCGATGAGGAGAATAGAATGAAGGTCAGTACGTCTGGGCATCCTCTGCATGGCTGTAGGGGCAATTCATGAATTGCCTCTACCCTTTCCTGTGGCGCTCCATCAGTGCGGCAAAGCGGTGGAATAAATAATCCGCATCGTGCGGCCCCGGAGACGATTCGGGATGATACTGGACCGAGAACAGTGGATACTCCTTGTGAGCCAACCCCTCGACCGTGTTGTCGTTCAGATTCATGTGGGTGATTTCGGCTCGCCCTTGTAGCGAGTCCACATCCACGCAAAACCCGTGGTTCTGGGTGGTGATCGCCACCTTGCGGGTGGCGAGATCCATCACCGGATGGTTGCCGCCACGGTGGCCGAATTTCAGCTTGTAAGTGCGCCCGCCCAGAGCCAGCCCTATGATCTGATGCCCGAGACAGATGCCGAACATTGGCACTTTGCCAATCAAGGCGGCGACATTTTCCCTCGCATACGGCACGGCATCCGGATCGCCGGGACCATTAGAGAGAAAGACACCATCTGGCTGGAGATCCAGCACCTCGGCCGCCGGAGTATGCGCCGGCACCACGTGCACCCGGCATCCCGTCTCGACCAAGTTGCGCAGGATGTTGAACTTAATGCCATAGTCGTAGGCCACGACGAAAAAGGGCGGCTTGAAACTTGAGGCTTGAGGCTTGTCCCCAGACTTGGAACTTGGAACTTGGAACTTGGAACTTTCTTCTTTGTAGCCTTTTCCCAGTTCCCACCGTCCCTGTTGCCAGTCGTAGGGCTGCGCACAGGTTACTTCCTGAACCAGATCGCGACCGACCAAACTGGGAACCGCTCGGGCTTTTGCCACCAGCCGTTGCAGATCCAGATCCACCGTCGAAATCACACCTTGTTGGGCTCCGTAATCGCGCAAGCGTCGCACCAGGGCGCGAGTGTCGATCCCTTGAATGCCAACGACACGATGCTCTTTGAGATACTGCCCCAGACTCTGTTGCGCTCGCCAATTGCTCTGCCGTTCCCAGTACTCTTTGACGATGAAGCCTTCAACGAACGGCTGCCGCGATTCCACGTCTTCCGGGTTGACCCCGACGTTGCCGATCTCGGGGTAGGTCATGGTAACGATCTGCCCCTTGTAGGAAGGATCGGTAAGGATCTCCTGATAGCCGGTCAAAGAGGTATTGAATACCACTTCGCCGACGGCTTCACCTTCGGCGCCAAATGCGGAGCCGGTGAAGACTGTCCCGTCTGCGAGGGCAAGGAGTGCTTTCATTGGCATAAGCTTTCAGCGATCAGCAACTAGCTTTCAGCAAAAATAAAGAGCCTGCCAAATCAATGCCTGTTTCCAACTATATGGGTTTATCTCTGAGCAACTATTTTATCATGTTCGGCTGACTGCTGAACGCTGATAGCTGATTGCTTATTTTCCATCATACACTACTCTGCCACCCACCATCGTCAGAATAACCTTTCCGGTCAGTTCCCACCCGCCGAATGGCGTATTTTTGCTCTTTGACCGCAACTTTTCCGGTTCCAGCCGCCACTGTCGCGCCGGATCGAAAAGGACAATATCAGCCGCAGCGCCGACCGAGAGGGTGCCGTATGGAAGTCCCAAAATGCGCGCGGGGTGGACGGTGAGTTTACTGAGTGCCTGAGAAAGGGACAAGACCTTGGCTCTGACCAGATTGAGGGTTAATGGCAACGCGGTTTCCAGGCCGACGATACCGTTGGCAGCCTGGTCGAATTCTACCTCTTTCTCGTCGCGCTGGTGGGGGGCATGATCAGTCGCGATCGCGTCGATCGTGCCATCGCACAGTCCCTTTTTCAGCGCTTCCATATCCTCAGCCAAGCGCAGTGGCGGAGCCATCTTGGCGTTGGTGTTGTATCCCTCCACCACCTCTTCAGTCAGGGTAAAGTGATGCGGGGCCGCTTCGGCAGTCACCGTCAGCCCCTCTGCCTTGGCTTGTCGCACCAGTTCCACGGCGCCACGCGTGCTCACATGGGCAATATGCAGCCGCCCACCGGTGAGTCGGGCTAGGGCGATGTCTCGCGCGACCATCACGTCCTCAGCGGCGTTGGGAATGCCCTTGAGCCCCAACCGTAGCGAGGTCGGCCCTTCGTTCATCACTCCCCCGGCAGCCAGATGCAAGTCTTCTTCATGCACGCTCACCGGTACGCTAAACATCGAACAGTATTCGAGAGCACGACGCATGAGGTTGGCGTCCATCACCGGTCGGCCGTCATCCGAAATGGCCACGACACCGGCCTCCACCAGCTCGCCAATATCGGCCAGTTCTTCTCCCTTGAGCCTTTTAGACAGCGCGCCGACGGGAAACACTCGCGCCAGGTTTGCTTCCTGCGCTTTCTCGATGATGTAGCGAGTGACCGAGCCGCTATCGTTGACCGGGTTTGTGTTCGCCATACATGCCACAGCAGTGAACCCACCGGCCACCGCCGACTGCGTACCGGTTAGCACGGTCTCTTTGTACTCGTATCCAGGCTCGCGCAGGTGCACGTGCATATCGATGAACCCAGGGGCAACAATGAGGTCGGCGGCGTCGATCCCGGTATCTCCAACACCGAAGAAACTGCCGGGCTTGTCGATCGCGCGAATCAGGCCGTCCTCGATCAGCAGATCTCTGGCAGCCTCCAGCTTATTGGCCGGATCGATTACCGTCCCGCCGTGAATGACGATTCGCATAGAAGCTTTTGGCAATCAGCAGGTCGATTGATTCATTGGTACATTGAGTCATTGAGTCATTGACGAACAGCAGCCGCAAGCCTTCAATGATTCAATCTCACCATGATCCAATCTGTATAACTCAGTCCTCATAACTCAGTCCTCAGTCCTTTCTTGCTTAGCGGCTGGCAACCCGCCGTCTCGGGGGAGAAACTTTTTGCACGCGCTCCGCTTGCTCCTCTCGCAGCTCTTTTCCCTGCGCCGTCAGCAAATAGAGGAGCGCCATGCGCACGGCCACTCCGTTGGTAACCTGATCGAGAATGACAGAGTACGGACCATCGGCAACTTGCGAGTCGATCTCGATGCCGCGGTTCATCGGGCCGGGATGCATAATCAGGACATTCGCCTTGGCTTCGGCCAAAGCCGCCGGGGTAATGCAGAAGTGGCGCGAGTACCCTTCCACGCTGGGCAGGAAATTACGCGCCTGGCGTTCTCGTTGCAAACGCAACGCCATGATCACATCGACGCCAGTCAAACCGGCTCGCAGGTCGGTATAGAGTTCAGCACCCCACAAACGGAACTCAGGCGGGAGTAGAGTCGGCGGTCCCACCAGACGCACGCGTGCTCCCAAGGTCGTCAGCGCCAGCACGTTAGAGCGGGCGACCCGACTGTGCAAAACGTCGCCAACGATTGCCACGGTCAGTCCGGCAATCTCACCCTTGCGCTCACGCATGGTCATCAGATCAAGCAACGCCTGGGTAGGGTGTTCATGAGTACCGTCGCCAGCATTGATCACCGGGCAATCGACCAAGCGAGCCAGCAGATGCGGTGCTCCGGAAGACGGATGGCGAATCACGATGGCAGAGGGACGCATCGCCACCAGATTCCGGGCAGTATCCAGCAGAGTCTCTCCCTTGGTCACACTACTGGCCGAGGCGGTAATGTTGATAGTATCGGCGGAGAGCCGCTTGGCGGCGATCTCAAACGACGTGCGGGTGCGGGTGCTCGCCTCGTAGAAAAGATTGATCACGGTCTTCCCGCGCAGGATCGGCACTTTCTTGACCTCGCGCTCGGAGATTTCACGGAAGGAGTCGGCCGTATCGAGCAAGAACAGCAGCTCGTCTTGCGATAAACCGGCAATCCCCAGGAAATGGCGTCGGGTGAACGTCATATCAGCACCTCACTCAATCACCACTTCATCGACTCCGTCGTACTCGACCAGTCGCACGTGGACGTGTTCGTCCCGCGCGGTGGGCAGATTTTTCCCCACGTAGTCAGCACGGATCGGCAGCTCGCGGTGGCCACGGTCAACCAGCACAGCCAGGTGGATGCTGCGCGGTCGGCCGAAGTCGATCAGCGCGTCCAGAGCCGCTCGCACAGTGCGGCCAGTATAGATCACGTCATCCACCAGCACGATACGCAAGTTGTCCACACTAAACGGAATATTCGTGCCGCGGACTTCGGGCCGCACCTGACTGCGACCCACATCGTCGCGGTAGAGGGTAATGTCGATCTCTCCACAGGGGAGCGTGACGCCCTCCACCTTGCGGATCTCCTCCGCCAGCCGTCGCGAGAGATGTACCCCACGGGTATGGATACCCACCAGGGCGAGCTGATCGGTGTCCCGGTTTTTCTCCAGAATCTCATGGGCGATGCGGGTGAGCGCCCGTTGAATCGCCACTTGGTCCAGAACCACGCGTGCGGGTTTCATATTTGTCAGCAGGCAAAAAAAAGGCCCCCTTGAGTTTTCAAGGAGGCCTGCGTGATTGTGTTCAGTAGAATAGTGAGTTTAGTCTTCACCTTTCCTAACCTCTCTGGGCCAGATTAAAAGGCAGGACTTTTCTAACGCTCCAGGCGAGCGCTGTCAAGTCACCCTGCTGCGATAGGGTCGTCCCGGACGGAAAAACTGCGACATTCGCAATACCTGCTCCCCGTTCGCCCAGAGTTTTTCAAAAGGCAAACGCCACAGCGAGCGATTTGTCTATGGCTGATAGGACACAGGTCCTGAGGGTGCCGGTCCAGGTGCTGGCGGTGCAGTCGGCCCACCGTCAAAGGGAAGGAACGGCTTTTTCCCGTCAAGGACTTCAGGGGTAATAAAATAAGAACCGCCGACCGTTGGTCGCCAGATGCCCTCCGCAGCCCGCTCATTGCCTCCGGTTGCCCAACCGCTGATCCCGCCCAAGAGCCCACCAGCTATTCCTCCAGCGAGCTTCACGGGGAAATAGACCAGGCTCAGCACCGGTGCTGCCACACCTTTGGCGAACTCTCCACCCAGCGATGGTTCTGCTTGTTGAGCCGAACTCACTCCAGGGCTTAGGAAAGCTAACATTGAAAGTCCAACCACCAACCGCTTCATAACCTCCTCCTTTCTCCTCACAAGGCCGCAAAAGTTTCTCCAGGATAGAATCCGAGTTCAGAAATTGCAACAAGAGAAGGGCGAACACGTTGCCCAACAAAGTTTCTTTGGCTTCTGTCGATAATTTCCCCAAAAGGGCCTTTTTCAAAAAGGTCGCCTCGTTAGCGAAATTCGCGACCGCGAGACGGCAGAGATCGCCGTCGAAGCAGCACTCACCGGCCATCTCCTGCTCTCAACCCTCCACACGAATGACGCTGCTTCGACCATCATCCGCCTGATGGAGAGGGTTATGAACCTGCCCAAGGGTTGAGCACGCTCTCGGCTCCCAGGTGCTGGTCGCTGATTACTTTGTCCCTTCTCCATAGTAGATAATCGTGCGATAAGTTACGAGACTCGGCTCGAAGTAGGACTTGCCAAACTTGGTAGTCCACGTCGAGGTGGTCCTCTTGATCCAGTTGCCAAAAGAGTCGCTCTCGTAAGTGTAGGTCTCCTTCTTCTGGAGATCAGGGTTGTAAAAATCCTCCTCAGCCTTATTCCCCTTCGCCTCATAGGTATAAACTGTCTTAGCCCTCAGAGTTCCGTCAGCATTGTAAATCGTCTCGTCAGTCCTATTCCCCTTCGCATCATAAGTGCAGATTGTCTTGGATCTGATAGTCCCGTCAGGGTGGTAGACAACCTCATCGAGCAAGTTCCTCTTCGCGTCATAGGTGTAGATTGTCTTGGATCTGAGAGTTCCGTCAGAGTTGTAAGAAGCCTCTTCAGTCAAGTTCCCCTTTTCGTCATAGGTGTAGACATCCTTGGAGTCGACAGGCCCGTCGAAGAACCGCCACCGAGGTTTGTAAGAAACCTCCTCAGCCCTATTATCCTTTGCGGCATAGGTGTAGACCGCCTTGGCTTTGACAGTTCCATCAGAGTCGTAAGAGTCCTCTTCAGTCAGGTTCCCTTTTGCGTCGAAAGTAACGGTCTCGGAGAGCGTCCGTTTTCCCTCCGCCCATTTGCCAAATTTGTCCGCAAGCTTCGCCGTTTCAGTCACGACTTTTTGCACTGGACCAAGGAAGTGGTACTGCTCTTTATCGATCTTTGGCTCAGCCCAGGCTGGATAAACGTAAAGCAAACTCAAAACGAACGGGACAAGCAGCCTTTTCATTTTCTCCTCTCCCTTCAGGGTCTGTCATTTTGTCTGTACTGACGTCTGTTTCCTTAGATATCTTCAGTGACACTGTTCTCTCTGCGGCACCACAAGGCATCTACATTGTGGTGCTGGCCTCTCCCCATCCGCACTGGCGTACTCCTGAGATCGGGTACTCCCCTCGCCTGAGACCGTCCAAGCTGACAGGGACGGTAGCTGCCTACCTACACAGACCAGCTTTCCATACGGTAGGCCATGTCCCAGAAGAGATATTCGTAGCGCGCACTGGCGCAGAAAATCTCGGCTAGTCTCTCCTCACTCGTTGTGACAGTGAGAGCGTCGAGCAACTCCCGCAGCCAGGTCGCCAGCGCCGCGAATTCAGGTGAAGCGTACATATCGATCCACTGGCCGTAGAAGGGTACACGGGCAGGCTTGCCACGACGAGCCAGGGTTTGACCAATCTCGCAGTACCCCCATTGGCAGGGCAGAAGCGCCGCCACGGTCTCGGCAAGATCCCCCAGGGCCGCGACTCGCACCAAGTGATTGGTGTAGGCACAAGTCGTCGGAGCAGCCTGGGTCGCGGCTAAGACTAAGGCACTGATGCCGCACTGGGCGGCGAACTCACGGTGCAGCGCCATCTCGCGGTTGAGGGTGGCGTCAAGCAGGTTGGCAAAGCGTCCCATCGTGTCGAGATCCGGAGCTTTAGCCGTGGCCAAAGCTAGGAGCCGGCTGTACTCGATGAGAAAGATGTAATCCTGACACATGTAGAAGCGGAAATTCTCCAGGGGCAATGTCCCGTCACCAAGCCCAATGACAAAGGGATGAGCCAAGGTCTTTTGCCAGATCGGCGCTGCGGCCTGCTGGAGTCGTTCGGTGAGCGTCATACGAAAAGTTACCGGTTGTCAGTGCTCAGTTGTCAGTGACCACACGAGTTGCTCCTACTCTCTCTCTGTCTCCTGGCTAGGGTTTTCCTACAGGTACCACTTGCAGGTGGAAAGCGTGCAGCAGAGCCGCAATCACGAATAATGCCACCACGACATATTCACCAAATCCACCGGTCCGCAGCACCCCCAGGCGGATGCGCCAGTTAGGCAATATAAGCGGGATTCCGCCGACCGTAAACAGGTCAGCGCCGATGTGAAACAGCGCACCCGCTAACCACCAGGCGAGCAGCGTACTCCATTGCGAATGCTGGGCTTGTATTGACCATACTGCCAATGCCCAAGACCAGGGCCAGTGCGAGATACCGCGATGGGGCAATCCGACCACTTCGATCCGGTCCGGTAAGGTTGCCCCGAGGGCCGTGACTGCGATGCACAAAGGTGGTGCACCCAGTAATACAGCACCCGCGGCAGCCATCAAACGGTGGGATTTGCCGAGCATTGTTCGCTTTCCCTTTTCTCCAATTCGAGCGACACACGTTCCCTAGCCCTCTGGGAGAGGGCTAGGATGAGGGACCGCACAGTGGCAACTGAGCCGGACAATCCTCATCCCGCCCCTTTCCCGCAGCGTAGGAGAGGGCGCAAACAGAGTAAGTTTAGCGTTTTTGCAAACAGAAGAAAAACTCCTTGTTGCCTTTGGGACCGAGGAGAGGAGATTCCATCACTCCTCTGACCTCAACATTCCATTCCCCCGCCTGAGCACGCAAACGCTCTACGACCTCGGCGTGGAGCGCCGGATCGCGTACCACCCCGCCCTTGCCAACTCTGCCCTTGCCGACCTCGAATTGCGGCTTGAGCAGCGCAACCGCCGTGCCTTGTGGGGCGATCAGGGAGAGAACTTTGGGCAGGACAAGAGTCAGAGAAATAAACGACGCATCGATCACCGCCAAGGTCGGGGTTTCAGCCAAGATTTCCCCAGCGATCGTGCGGATATTGCACCGTTCCAGGCTCACCACGCGCGGGTCTTGGCGTAAGGACCAGGCGAGTTGGCCATAGCCGACATCGACAGCGAAGACCCTGGCAGCTCCGTGCTGTAGCAGGCAGTCAGTAAAGCCACCAGTCGAAGCGCCAACATCGAGAGCAACGACACCAGTAACCTGAAGATCAAAATCGCGGAGTGCGGCTTCGAGCTTATATCCACCGCGGCTCACGTAACGGGAACGGGCCTCATCCTTGACGCGCAGCGGTGCGGTGGCACTGACCAGCGCGCCGGGCTTGTCCACCCGTTGCTCATTCACCACCACCGCGCCAGCCATAATCAACCGCCGGGCTTGCTCGCGGCTCTCGGCCAGACCACGTTCAGTCAGGAGGACGTCGAGACGTTGGCGTTTCTCTCGTTCAGACATGACCACAAAGGCACCGATGACAAGGAACAAGGTACAGGGGAAAGAGAAAAGGAGGAAGTGGTAGGGCTGAGAGTCTCTCATCAAAGAGCTGAATCAACTAACGACCGATCAAGAAATGAGTTTGCACCAGCTTCGGTTTCGCCATCAATTTAAACACTAGGGGGCGTGACCAACAACCGTTTGCCCCTGCTGCTCAGGGCGCAGTTGTACTTTCAATGCAGGCACTTTATTCTTCCAGCTTACGACCCGGTCATGCTGGAAATCAACCCGCGACGAGCCATAGCGGAACATATCCTCTGAGAATTCATCCGGGGTCCCTTGTACCGCAATGACTTCGTCCTTGGTCGAGCCCACGGTGAAGTATGGCTTGGCCGTCGTCTGAGGTGCGGGGATCAATTTGGCTTTCAATGCAGGCACTTTATTCTTCCAGCTCACGACCCGGCCGTTTTGAAAACCAACCCGCGACGAGCCATAGCGGAACGTCGTCTCGGAGAATTTATCCGGGGTCCCTTGTACCGCAATGACTTCATCCTTGGTCGAGCCGATAGTGAAATATCCGCTAGGTGGCTTAGGCGGCACTGGAGCCTTTAAGGTTTGCGCTTTTTCAGACTGCGTCGCCATCTCAGTCCCCGGCGCAGCACTTTTTGTTTCTTTAGGGTGCGGTTGGACGTTCATTTCCGGGAAAATCAGCTCAGAGAGTTGTTGAGCCTTCCGCTTGTCGAGCTTCCGCAGGGCCTCGTACTGTTTAGATGCCGCGGCGCTATTCCCCATACGTATATATGTCCAGCCCAGACTGTAGGAAAGATCGGCATCGTCCGGTTTGAGACGGACGGCCTGTTCATAGGCTTGGACTGCCTCCTGAAACCGCTCCTGTCTGCTGTAGACTGCGCCTAGACCATGATACGCCTCAACATAATCCGACTTGAGGTCAATGGCTTTCCGAAACTCCTCAATTGCTTCACTGTCCTGCTTTAGTTCGGTGTACAGCAAGCCCAAGTTATGGTGAGCAACACTATCGTCTGGAGTAAGGCGAATCACCTGTTGGTACGCCTGTACTGCTTCCGCATAACGACCGAGCTTTTCATTACAAGAAGCGACAAGAATCCATATCGTTGCATCGTCAGGATTTTTCTCTCCTGCTTCTTGGAAACAGGAGAGTGCACGTGCGTAGTTTTTAGTCGAATAGAAACTGTTACATTTGGCAGCCACACCCTCTGCTAACGGTTTCTCGTCAGAGGGGACTTCTTCTTTCTCTTTTTCTGAGCGACGCCCCGGTCCTGCAAAAATGAGAATCATCGGCACAATGACGAGTGCGCTAAGAGAGCCTATCAGGATCTTCCTCTTCGCAGAAATCCGTGTGCGAGAGGGCGGTGGTGGTTGTCCCGAGGGCTCTTCAGGTTGTTCCTTCTCTGGTCTACGGGAAGACTCGTCGGGAGAAGGCGACGGCGGATCCTGAGACTCAGGCGATCGGCTTTCTCGTGATTCACGGCCGGATTGGGATTGGGTGGACCAATTCCCTGGTTGGAGAGCGCGCATTCTGGAACCAGCCTGTAGCCGTTCATACGCTTCGTTGATTTCTTTTAGCTTTTCTTGGGCTTTTTGTTGCAGACGGGGATCGTGAGTGAAGCGATCAGGATGCCAGACCTTAACCAGATCCGTATAAGCTCGTCTCACTTCTTCTCGCGAGGCACCAGGTTTCAGTTCAAGGATTTCGTAGTACCGATCCCTGTCATCCACATCGTACACAATCCTCAGCGCCTGACTGCAAGAGCCACACCGATATGCGCTGCCTTTTCTCGGTGAATCAGGGATTCGGTTCGCTGCTCCACAGGAGGCACATTTGACGATCATAGTTCGCACGTTTGTTCAGGAAAATGTTCCTTCTTGAGGTCTACCTCCAAGGATTCAGAGTCAGGTCTTGATTTATCATTTTTCACTTCACGAGAGGAGTAGGTTGAGCAAAAGCGCAGCGGTGCCCAACCAAAGCGTGTCGCCTGCATGAAATGCAGCGCAAGGCAATGAAGGCCACTAATGCCGCAACGTCCCTAAATCTAAGGCAAGGGGAGCAAGGCACTGACACCACGCTCGTTCTGTGCTAAGGTTTTATGCACTCATGGGCCGGTAACGAGGGGCATTCGGAGCCGGTGAATCTTGAACTACAGAGGGAGGAACCAAAATGCGAAAATCCAGTCTGTTGGCCGGAACACTTGCAGCCGCCGCCGTCCTCGCCTGGAGCTTCGGCGCAAGGGCATACGCCGCTGACGCGAAAGCTGAGATCACCGCGCTGGAGCATCAATGCGCCGCGGCCACCAGCGCCGACGAGCTGATATCGAAATGTTATGACTCGAGCAACGAGGTGGCGGTCTACGACCTCACGCCGCCGCTCGATTTCGTCGGCCCCAAAGCGGTCCATGACGACTTCGACAACTTCTTCAAGAATGTCAAGAACCCCAAGATTGAGTTTGTCAATTTGCATGTGTATACCGACGGCAAGATGGGCTTCGCGCGCAGCATCCAGCATTTCACCGGCACCAGCAATGATGGCAAGCCAATGGATATGACGTTCCGCGTGACCGATTGCCTGCACAAGGTGAACGGCAAGTGGAGAATCCTGCACACGCACGTCTCGTTTCCGGTTGACCTAGCGACCGGCAAGGCCGATTTCCAGGCGCAGCCGCAATGATCTGAACGCTCCGGTGGTCGCAAGTCTCTGTTCGCGGGGCGAACAGTAGCAGGGTTGCTAGCTCATAGAGGGTTTGGGGTCAGGTCTTGACTTATCGCTTCTCACCTCACGAGTATTTCAAGACCTGCCTCCTTTCTCTGCCCTCGATTCCAATACCACTTGCGTTCGCCCTGAGCGTGTCAAAGGACGAACGAGTTGTGGAGACGGGGCATACTCCGTCTTTCCGTGGCTTCACTGGACCGCGCGTTCGACGATGAACATCGCGATCTGTCGCAGTGGCTCGGCCGACTGCTCGAACGGTTTGAGCGCGGCGAGGGCTTCGTCGAGCAGTTCACGGGCGCGGCGCTTGGCCTTGGGGATTCCTACGGCCGCCGGGTAGGTCACTTTGTGTAGCTCGGCGTCACGACCAGCGCGCTTGCCGGTCTTGTCGATCTTGCCTTCGACATCGAGAATGTCGTCAGCCACCTGAAAGGCCAGACCGAGAGCAATACCGTAGCGATCAAGGCGGGTGAACTGTCCAGGCCGGGCCCCACCGACCAAGGCTCCTGCTCGTACCGCCGCACGGAGCAAGGCGGCTGTCTTGCGCGTATGAATATATTCGACGAGAGTCCGAGTCGGCTTCTTGCCCTCGGCCTCCAGGTCCGCCACTTGCCCGCCCACCATGCCGACCGCACCCGCGCCGGCGGCCACTTCGCGCAGAGCGCGCAGCGCCGCGGTCCGGTCTACCCCATGCCGTAGGGCACCCTCGGCCATGACGCGAAAGGCTTCGGTGAGCAACCCGTCGCCCGCCAGGATCGCCATGCCCTCACCAAACACGACGTGATTGGTCGGCTTGCCACGGCGCAGGTCATCATCGTCCATCGCTGGCAGATCGTCGTGAATCAAAGAATAGGAGTGAATCATCTCCAGGGCGCAGGCGAAGGGCAGCACCCGCGCAATCGGCGCGCCGACAGCTTCGCCACTAGCCAAAGCCAAAATCGGACGGATGCGTTTTCCCCCAGAAAACAGGCTGTAACGCATCGCTTGATCGAGCGTGCGCGGCAGTGTCCCGTTCTGCGGAAGCAACTTCCCCAGCGCCCGATCGACGAGTCGGCCCCGTTCTTCCAGATATCGTTGCAGATTCACTTATCCTCGTCGTCCTCTTCCGTCACGGCTTGCAGTTGGAATTCCCCACTTTGGTCGCGCGTGAGCACCTCGACTCGTTTCTCCACCGCGGTAAGCGAGTCTTCAAGATAGCGCACCAACGTGACCCCTTCCTCGAAGGCGCCGAGTGCGTCTTCCAAGGAGAGATCGCCGGTCTCCAGTTTCTCCACGATTCCTTCAAGCGCCTGGAGCGCATCTTCAAACGTTTTGGGAGGCTGTGGCATCTAAGGTGTAACCTCCTCGACCCGAACCCGCGCCTCGCCTGTGGCGAAAGTGAGACGGAGCCGATCACCAGGTGTGAGGGTCGTCGCGTCGGTCACCAGTTTTCCCTCCGGCACCGTACGCGTCAGGCTGTACCCGCGGCCCAACACGGCCAGCGGACTCAGGTTATGCAAAGCCGTGGCAAGCTCCTGGAGCCGGCCCCGTGCGCGTTCTTCCCGCCGTTGGAACGCCGTCTGCAACCGCGCCGCCGTCATACGTAGGTGTTGGCGTAGGGTCGCAACGCGGCGCTGCGGGCTCTGCAAGCGCTTCCCGAAATGCCTGACAGTGTCGCGGCGGACCATGAGGAGGCGTTGCAGGGTTGTGACCAGGGCTCGCTCTTCGGCCGTCACCTGCGCGCGGAGGTCGTCCCAGCGGGGCACGACTATTTCCGCTGCCGCGGTCGGTGTAGGAGCACGCCGGTCCGCCACTAAATCAGCAATACTGAGGTCAATTTCATGTCCGACCGCCGCCACCACCGGAACCGTCGAAGCCGCAATCGCCCGTGCCACGACCTCTTCATTAAAAGCGCTTAAGTCCTCACGCGAGCCGCCACCACGACCAACAATGATAACCTCCACCTCGCCGTGGTCATTGAGATCACGCACGGCGGCGGCAATCTCAATCCCCGCGCCCATTCCCTGCACTTTGGTCGAACGAATAATGACTCGCAGATAGGGGCAGCGCTGATAGAGGATCGTCAAGATATCCTGGACCGCCGCGCCGCCGAGCGCGGTAACCACGCCGACACAGCGAGGGAAGAACGGCAGGGGCCGCTTCCGCTCCGGCGCAAACAGTCCTTCCGCCGCCAAAGCCGCCTTGAGTTGCTCCAGCGCGAGTTGCTGCGCGCCCAAGCCACGAGGTTCCATCAGCGTGGCGTAGAGTTGCAAATCTCCACGCGCCGTATAAAGACTGACTCTCCCTTTGATAACAACTTCTAGCCCGTCTTCGGGACGAAAACGCAGCAATCCGGCGTAGCCACGGAACATCACTGCCCGTAACTGACTGCGCTCGTCCTTGAGGGTGAAATACAAATGGCCGGAAGAGGGCGTGCGCAGGCTTGATACTTCGCCTCCCACCCAGACTTCAGCGAAATCCGCTTCAAGGGCGCCTTGAATACGGGAGGCAAGGTCAGAGACCGAGAGTACGGGTGGCCGGTTCGGCCACAACGAGGGGGCAGCCATGACGAGACTTGTAACAGAGGGCAAAAGAGGCGGGCAAGGGGGAGAAGGGGAAAAAGGGCGAAAAGGAAAAAGGGCGAAAAGGGGAAGGAAGAGAAAATCAGAAAGGTGCACTTCATGCACCGGGACGTAGGGTGGGCAGTACCCACCCTATCACTGACAACTCCTCACTTTTCACCCATAATTTTTCACTTTTCTTGGACCGCCGCCACACTCGTCTTGAACACCCGCCACGATTTGAGCAACTGGAGCGCACGATCGAGTTGGGGATCTTTCCCGAGTTCGCCTTCTTTGATCTGCGTGTCTGGGGTTGATCCCTCTTTGCCGTTGCCCGGTCCTTCGGGGTTATTTTCCCCTTCCTTGGTGCCGATCTCTTTTGCGGTCGGAGCAGATTTATTCGCCTTCTTATTGTTAAAGTGACCAGGGAGGTTTTCCTCGCGAATCTCGCGCTGTTCACGCGCCGCGACTTGGGCGGGAGTTAAGTTTTCCAGGGTGATATCCGGCGCGATGCCAGTCACCTGAATCGAACGGCCATTGGGGGTGTAGTACATCGCGGTCGTCAAACGCAGAGCTGCCCCACTCTCCAGCGGGAGAATGGTCTGTACCGATCCCTTGCCAAAGGTCTGGGTGCCCAGGATGACACCACGCCCGTGGTCCTGCATCGCGCCAGCAACGATCTCGGAAGCGCTGGCGCTCCCGCCGTTCACCAGCACGACCAGAGGGAGTTCAGTATAGCCGCCCGGATGCGCAAAGTATTTTTGCTTCTGGTTATCGAGGCGACCTTCGGTGTAGACAATCATGCCGGAGTCCAGGAACTCATCTGCCACTTTCACCGCCTGGCTGAGTAGGCCTCCAGGATTGTTGCGCAAGTCTAAGACCAGCCCTTCCAGCTTGCCGTTTTCTTTGTTCAGACGGGTCAGGGCGTTCTCGAGATCCGCGCTGGTGCGATCCTGGAATTGCGTGAGTCGCACGTACCCGTACCCCTTCTCCAGCATGTGTGACTTCACGCTCTGGATTTTGATGATCTCGCGGGCGAGGGAAAAATCGAGGAACCGCGACACGCCCTCGCGTCGTATCGAGAGGACGATCTTACTCCCCTCGGGGCCACGCATCTTCTTGACTGCCTCTACCAGGGTCATGTCTTTGGTAAGCTGCCCGTCGATCTTGATGATCTGATCGCCCGCTTTGAGGCCGGCGCGGTAGGCTGGAGTATCTTCGATCGGCGACACCACAGTGAGAATGCCATCACGCAGGGTGATCTCAATACCGAGCCCGCCAAAACTGCCGCCCGTATCGACTTGCAGTTCTTTGTACGACTCCGGCGTCAGGTACGCGCTGTGGGGGTCCAGCGCGCCGAGCATGCCGTTGATCGCTCCTTCGACCAACTTCGGCGTGCCGACCTCTTCAACATAATTTTTTTGTACGATCGCCAAGACATTGGTGAATGCTTCCAGCCCTTCGTAGGTATCGCGGCTTACAGCGGAGACCCTGTCCAGGCTCTGCCCTGCCAGGAAAATAATCCCCACCGCCGTGACACAAGCGATGAGTCCGATTACGATTTTCTGCCGCTGTCGTCGCATGCTTCCTGCCTCTTCGGGACAAACTCCCCACACCAGGTGGATTTCTGTGGCGGGGGACGGGGTCACTATACCAACACTTCCCAGCAATGAAAACCGCATGTCGGTACGAATTGACAGTGAAATTGAAAATCATTATCATTTGATTCCTATGAAACGAACTCTCGCAGATCTGAACCCCAATGAAGCTGGCTGTATCCGCTCAATTCTCGGCGCTGACGGGCTCTCGCAGCGCCTAGCCGAGATGGGGTTCACCCTCGGGCAGATGGTCCGGGTGGTGCGGTTTGCCCCGCTTGGTGACCCCATGCAAATTCGCATCCGCGGTTTCAACGTCGCCCTTCGTCGCAACGAGGCTCGGCGCATTGTGCTCGACCCGCTGTGATGGGAGAATGAGGCCCTATGGCCGCTGCATCATCCCCCACTCCTGCCCCTCTCTCAGCACCTGCCTCTGTTGCTCGTGCTGCTACCGACCGTCGTTACGTCGTCGCGGTGGTTGGCAATCCGAACACTGGCAAGACCACTCTTTTCAATGCTCTTACCGGCCTGACCCAGCACACCGGGAATTATCCCGGGGTGACGGTCGAGAGCGCCATTGGCGAATTTACCGCCGATGGCGACCGCTTCTTGGCGGTCGATCTCCCAGGCACCTATTCTTTATCCCCGCGTGCGCCGGACGAAATGATCGCGGTTAAGGTACTGTTGGGATTCGGCGCAGGGGTGCATGCGCCGGACGTAGTCCTGTGTGTGCTCGATGCCACGAATCTCGACCGTAACCTTTACCTGCTCACGCAGATCCTCGACATTGGCAGGCCGGTAGTGGTCGCGCTGACGATGACCGACCTCGCGCACAAGCAGGATATCGTCATCGATATTCCCGGCCTGGAAAAGCGACTCGGCGTGCCGGTCGTGCCAGTCCAAGCGAACCGGCGCATTGGTCTGCCCGCCCTACGGCAAGCCCTACGACACGCGGCACGCAACGCCCACGAACCGGTGCGGCCGGTGCACTTCCCCGCAGTCTTCGCCCATGAGGTGGATACCCTGACACAATCTCTGTGTGACACGAACGTCCATCCCTCTTTCCCTCGCTTTCTCCTCGAACGTCTACTCATCGACGCGGGTGGGGCAATCGAAGTCGAATTAACTCGGCAATTGGGAGTCGAGATTCGCGCGCAAACTGAGGCTGCACGCGCCCGACTAGCCGCAGCGGGCACGCCAGTGCCGCAAGTTGAAGTGGACAGCCGTTACCATTGGATCACCCAAGTCATCGAGACAACCGTCCACCAACCGCTGACGACCAGTCAAACCTGGACTGATCGCATCGACAAGGTAGTCACACACAAAGTGTGGGGTTTGACTGTCTTTCTGGTCACGGTGGCGATTACGTTCCAGTCGATCTTCTCCTGGGCGGCACCAGTGATGGACGGCATTGATGCGCTCTTCAAAGCCATCGGCACACGCGTCGGGGACTTCCTCCCCGCAGGCCCACTGCGCAGCCTTATGGTGGACGGACTTATCGGCGGAGTGGGAGCGGTCATCGTCTTCGTCCCGCAGATCGCCACGTTGTTCGGCTTGATCGCCATCCTGGAAGATTCCGGTTACATGGCCCGCGCCGCGTTCCTGATGGACCGGGTAATGGCGAGTTTCGGCCTGTCCGGTCGCAGCTTCATCCCCCTCCTCTCCTCGTTCGCCTGTGCCGTGCCGGGCATCATGTCCACTCGCAGCATCGACAACCGGCGCGACCGGATCGCCACCATCTTGATTGCGCCGCTCATGAGTTGCAGCGCACGGCTGCCGGTCTATGTGCTGTTGATCTCGGCCTTCATCCCAGCGCGAACCGTTTGGGGCATTGTTGGTCTACAGGGGCTTACCTTATTTGCCATGTACCTGCTCGGCCTCGTAATCGCCCCGCCCATCGCCTTTGCCCTGAAACGCACGATCTTGCGTGGGGAGCCGGTGCCCTTCCTCCTCGAACTGCCACCGTTCAAGGTGCCCGCGTGGCGGGTCGTCCTGTTCCGTATGTATGATCGGAGTTGGGCATTTCTCCGGCGGGCCGGGACCATTATTCTCGCCACCACCGTCTTGGTCTGGGCGCTATCCTACTATCCCAACCAGCACCGAGTCGCGCAGGAATTTCAGACCCGCCGCGCCACGGCTTCAGCCGAGGAAAGAGAACGTCTGAACAGCGAAGAAGCCGGCGCCCGGTTGCGAGAGAGTTTCCTCGGCCAAGCTGGCCGTGCGATCGAGCCCTTGGTGCGCCCACTCGGCTGGGACTGGAAGATTGGCATGGCTACTTTGGCCAGTTTCCCGGCGCGCGAGGTCATCATTGCCGCGCTAGGCACCATTTACAATCTCGGCAGTGACCAAAAAGAAGGCAGTGTGGAGCTGCGCCAAGCGATGCAAGCCGAGCGCTGGCCTGACGGCCGGCCGGTCTACACGCCGGTGGTAGCGTTATCGATCATGGTGTTTTTTGCGCTCTGCTGTCAGTGCGGCGCGACGCTGGCAACGATCAAGCGCGAGACCGGGTCTTGGGGATACGCGGTATTCACGTTTGCCTACATGACGAGCCTAGCGTACCTGGGCGCCCTGGCGGTCTATCAGATAGGCAGCCATCTTGTATAATTGCGGAATGCGGATTGAAAAACAAGGAGTGATACGTGGATAGCCAGACGCTCATCGTTCTGGCCATTGTGGCTGTGGCCGTGCTCTACGTCGGCCACAGACTGTGGCCAGTTCGTCAGAAGCAGGCAGGCTGCGGTTCATGCCCACAGAATCGCAATCGTCCGGATGATTATGCGTGACGGTTGCGCTCCTCTGGGCCTTATCCCGTGCGACCGCTACACCGTATTGATTCCATTGTCTTCGCCCCACCTTTCAGATCAGGGGGCGTAAAATCACTCTACCTCGTTTGTGAGGCACTGAACGAAATTGGGCGTAGCCGGATAGCACCCTTCCCTGAGCGCAAATTAGCCTCCTGGTTTTATCATTCCTGCGCTCTGTACGACAATTCCTATCCTCCTGATGTTCTGGTTTATCCTGAGGTTTTTCAGCCATACCTCACACAGATCTGACAGTTTGCAAACGGTATTGCTTTCAGACACACCGCGGCATTAGCGCTGCCCTCAATCGTGGCGTAGAAATGGCACGGGGGGCGGTCCTCGCTTTTCTCGACGCGGATGACTTGTGGACGCCGCAGAGTCTATCGCGTCGTTTGTCCACCTTGTCCGCCGATCCCGAGCTTGACATGGCCGCTGGCCACGTTCAGCAATTTCACAGTCCAGAGTTGGACGAAAACTTCACCCGCACCATTCGTTGTTCCGCGGAACCGGTTCCGGGGTATGTAATGGGAGCCTTGCTCATCAGAAAAGACGCATTCTTGCGAGTGGGCTGGTTTGATGAAGGGGTGCCAGCGGCACAAGGTGTGGACTGGTTTGTGCGGGCGATGGAGGCTGGCCTGTGTTTGCGCTTGCTCCCCGAGGTCGTGCTGTGCCGCCGGCTGCACAGAACCAATCACAGTCACCTTCAGATCCAACTCAAACTGTATCCCCACATTCTCAAAGCCTCCTTGGATCGGCGTCGCACTGCCAACCAAGGACGAGCCTTCCCCTTGCCAATACCAGACGGTTCAGGCCAATGTCCAAGGAAAGAAAAGGAAGTCTCTGAAGAGAGGTGAGGGAGAAACCCTGTTGTCGTCGCCGGCAAGGTGGCAGCCGATGCTGTGGCCGAGTGCAATCGCCGGCGCCACGCAAGCGGCCGTGCACATGGGGTGAGCAACATCCTGCTAACGAGAAACTGTTAGTGATATTCTGAATTGGGCAACAAAACCCTCAGTGCTGAGCTCTGCCAACCCAGGCATATCCATGCCATGGAGCCACGCCTGATCGGCAAAGTTCCCACGCGCAAAGCGATTGGCCAGATCGGCGAGATGAGCGCGGATGAGATAAATCTGCGCCGTATCGCTCGGGTCATTGGCGGTGACCGTCTGCAGACCACCGTCGGCCTGATCATCAAAAACGTGTGTCGTGCGGCTGAGGTCAAAGGGCATGACGGTGGCCCCGCGGTGGGCCACCTCGTGCTGCCGCTGCTGCAAGTGTGTCTCCTCTTCTGCCCCACTCACAGGGGTAGACATCACGGCAAGCATGGCCACTGTTCCCACTGCGCAATGAGCATAGAACTTCATAGAATCGACCCTCCATATTTCACCGTGTGGGCAGGGTTACTGTTGATATGTGACAGCAATTCACGGACAGTGATCCTTAGTATATTGATCTGAAGTAGAAACAGACGTGCGCTAACTTCCGTTAGTAGAGGAACAGCAACAGACGGATGCCAACGGCGCCGAGGGCGAGCCCGAGAGAACGCACAATCGCACTGCCACTCACTCGGGAAGAAAGCGCGGCGCCGACTTGGGCACCGATCACTGCCCCCACACCAATGGTCAGAGTCATGGGTATAACCCCGCTGTAGGTCCCTTGCAGGAAATGGGTCGCACAGCCAGTCAGAGCCATCACCGCAAGGATAAAATGGGAGGTCGCCGTGGCCACGTGCGGCGGAAAATGTAAGAGGTAGATGAGCGCCGGCACATGGATGATCCCTCCCCCAATACCGAGCAGGCTGGAGACAAAGCCTACGACAAAGCTGGCGAGGATGCCGGTGCCCATACAAAAGGAGTAGTCATACACCTCCCCTTTGGCGTCCACTAACATGCGAGAAACCGGCCACACCCGGCACTGGGGGACCAACTTCAACACCGCACGGGTCGTCTCCGGTCCGGGAAAAATGATCAGGTATAGGGCGATGAGGAGGAGCAAGGTCCCGAACAGCAGGTCAAAACTCCACCGGCTGAGCGCGTTCACGGCAAAGACCCCGAGTACCGCGCCAGGAACCGTAGCGACCGCGAAGATCCCGCCCGTGCGATAGTCCGTCTTTTTCATCCAGCCGTAGGCCACGGAACCAGACGTGGCATTCAGGAATACGACGGCCAACGAGATCGCGGTCACTACTTCTGGTTCCAAGCGTGGATACAGTATGAGGAGCGTCGGCACCAGGAGCGACCCACCTCCAGCGCCGACCAGGGTTCCAAACGCGCCGACAGTCACCCCGAGGGTGAACAGGGCAGCAGTGGACGTCAGCATGCGAGACGCCTCCTTGAGCAACTTGTGAATCTATAGCTTGCGGTCAACCTTCTCATGTCCTCGTGTCGCACGTCTATCGTTTATCGTTTACCTCCGTGCCCGTCTGCCTTTCCCCTCTTCGGATGATCAGCACTGGGACGATGATGACCCCGCCACCAATACCAATGAGCCCACTAAAGATGCCTGCGACTAAACCTAAGAGTACATAGGGGAGTATGTCAGCCATAGAGAAACCTTCTTTTGCGTGAGATGAGAGAAGCCCTTTACGCCCGTCCCTTTAACATGCCGCGCCAGTAGAGCGCTGGGAGCCCATAAGCCTTCAGCAGGTACATGCTGTAGCGTTCTTTCGATTGATCAAAGGGGAACGTTTCCTGCGGCTTGCCGTCATAGTCGAACTCCGCCAGGATCAGCCGCCCGTAGCCGGTGACCAACGGACACGAGGTATAACCACCGTACTGCGCAGTGAGGGGTTTGTTCTGCATAGCCATCAGGAGATTTTTCACCAGCACGGGGGCTTGTTTGCGGATCGCCGCTCCCGTTTTGGAAGTGGGCAGGCTGCTGGCATCACCGAGACTGAAGACGTTGGGATAGCGTGTGTGCTGGAGGGTATGCTTGTCCACATCAACCCACCCCGCTTCGTTCGCCAGTGGACTGCGCTTGATAAAGTCGGGAGCACTCATGGGCGGGGTGACGTGGATCAGGTCATAGGGCAATACCACGTGCTCACCTGTGTCGAGGTGTTGAAAGACCGCTTCTTTGGCCTGTGGACGAATCTCGATGAGGTTATGTTTAAATCGAGTTTCGATGCCCTTGCGGGCGACCACTTTATTGAGAGCATTGGCGTACTTTGCAACGGCAAAAATGCTCCCGGTACCCGAGGCAAAGATCACATTCCTCCGTCCGCACACGCCTGATTTGCGAAAGAAGTCGTCGGCCAGGTACATGATCTTCTGCGGCGCGCCACCACATTTAATGGGCGTGTTGGGCTGAGTGAAGATCGCATTGCCGCCCTTGAAATTGCGGATGAACTCCCAGGTCTTGTCTACATACTCGTAGGCGTAGTTGCTACAGACCCCATCTTTCCCGACCGCTTCTTTGAGGCCCTTCACCTTGTCCCAGTCAAGTTGGATCCCGGGCGCGACTACCAGATAATCGTACTGCACCTTTTTCCCACCACGGGTGAGAACAGAGTTGTCCTCCGGGGAAAACTCGGTCACCGCATCTTGTATCCAGGTGGCTCCCTGAGGAATCAACATGACTTCGTCGCGCTCGGTGACCTCTTTGGCGAAGACCCCACCACCGACCAACGTCCACAGCGGCTGGTAATAATGTTTGCCGGAGGGCTCGATAATGGCGATATCTGGATGGGGGAGAGCTTTGGCCAACCGCGCGGCCACAGTAATACCCGCGCTGCCGCCGCCGACGATGACAATGCGATAATGGACTGCCGGCTGAAGCCCGACTGAGACTGGAGACTGAACCTGCGTTTGCATGATGAACCTCCTTCCGATCTCTCTCTGTCATAGTTGTTTGGTTTACAGTTCTATCTCCTGCAGAAGTGGTCCTTTTCGTTCAGAGCAGGCCCGATACGCAGGGCTATAGCGGTTAATGTACCCGAGGCAGAACTCGCGCAAACCGGGCAGGCTGTCCCAGTCGAGGCCGATCACCTGAGCTTTGGCGAAACATTGCTCAACCGACGCTCCCTCCTCGCAACTAAGGTGCATGAGAGCCAGAGCACCAGCACGCCTCCCACTCACACAGTGGAGCAGGATGGGCCCCTTAGCCTCCCACAGTGTGCGGCGCACAGTCTCGACAGTAGCGTCATTGAGTGCAGGAACTGAGACAGGAATCTGACGATATGCGAGTCCGAGTGCTGTTGTGTGCTGGCGTACCTCGGCGGGGCTCAGTCCGCCAGCCGCAGGCTCTCCATCGGTGCGCAGATCAATGAGTGTCTGATACCCACGCCTACCGATCTCCGCTATGTCCGCGAGGACGAGCGTGCCAGCAAGGGCAAGTTGCTCAGTCAACACGACTATCATCTTCGCCTCGTCAAGGAGCGATTTTCGCAATACTTGTCTCGGAGTATGGTTGTTCCTAATCACCCATAAGGCCATCGAACTGGCGACCATCAACAGGAAAGTCCGGGCCGAGATTGTAGAGATCACGGAACCGTGCCTGGACTGTCGTGATGAGCCGCCCGATGACCGTCCGCGCGCCGTAGCGCTCCTTGAAATACGCCATCCCGCTCAAGTGGTCCGCATGCGCATGGGTGTCGAGTACGTAAGGGATCGTCAGTCCCGCTTTGTCGATGTATTGGGCAATTGTCGCACAGGACTCGTACCAAGTTCTGCCGCTCTTGGGGTCGAAATCCATGAGCGAGTCGATGACAACTCCCACCTTGGCCGCTTCGTCGTGGACTACATAGGTGAGGGTGGAAGTTCGCTTATCGAAGAAGTGCTGAATCTTCATAACTCTCTCCTTGGCTTCTGCGGCACTTATCAGCAGAGAAGCATTTCTGATGCCACCCACGATCCAGCCGCTAACCGCGAGAAGACTTCACGATTTGTCGCCGACCTAGCTGGTCTGTAGTCCCATGTTGTGCTTAAATGTCTTCTATGCGTCGCGACGTAATGAAACGTCCGCCCAGCCTTCAGTTGCAAAACTTTCACGGCCTCTACACGTGCGCTCCAGAGATGCAGTCGTTGTTTCGACTCATTGAGCGGGTGGCGCGGACGGACTGCACGGTACTAGTGCGTGGGGAGAGCGGCTGCGGGAAAGAGTTAGTAGCACAGGCCATTCACACCCTTAGCCCACGCAGGCAGCATCCTTTTCAGGCCATTAACTGTGCGACGCTCTCTCCCACCTTGCTGGAGTCTGAGCTCTTCGGGCATGCGCGCGGGGCTTTCACTGGCGCCGTCAGCGATCACCAAGGACTGTTCAAGCTGGCTGATAAAGGCACGCTTTTTCTGGACGAGGTGGCCGAGATTCCGTTGGAAATCCAGGCGCGGCTGTTACGAGTGGTAGAGGAACAAACGTTTGTGCCTGTCGGTGGAACGAAATCGGTGCGGGTCGATGTGCGGCTGATCTCGGCGACCAACAAAGCGCTACGGCGCGAAGTGGCGAACGGGCGTTTTCGCGAGGACCTGCTCTATCGCATCCGGGTAGTCCCGCTCTTTTTACCTCCTCTGCGCGAGCGAACCGGCGATATCGAAGCGTTGGTCTGGCACTTCATCGACCAGTTCAATGAACAGGGGTTGCGGCGGGTGGAGGCCGTGAGCCGGGAGGCCATGGAGGCGTTACTACGCTACCCCTGGCCCGGGAATATCCGGGAACTGCGCAATGTCATCGAACACGCGTTTGTCGTAGGAGAAGACTCCGTGCTGGCGCTCCAAGATCTCACCCCCGAACTGCGTGGCGAGCCGCCCTCCGGAGAACAGCCCCTAGTTGAACCCTCGCTGCGGCAAATAGAACGCGAGCAAATTGTGGCGGTACTGGCCAAACACCACGGCCGCAAAGCTGTAGCCGCAGCAGAACTCGGGATCAGCCGCTCGACCCTCTGGCGCAAACTCTATGAACACCACTTGCAGTAGGGCTACAACTGCGCCTTCTA
>JBGPOI010000012.1:0-24026 GCA_041487975.1 Binatia bacterium
GGAGCGAAAATTTGCCTACCGAGACGTTGTGCCAGCTTACTGAGCTGCTCGTCACTCAAGACCTGAAGAAATTCGATGTCCTTGAGCCGGTGGACATCCTCTGTCAGTGTGACACCAGCAGCCTCTTCCCCGTGATGATAGATCTCACGGATGGGGAAAGGAATTTCAATTTTTTCACGTTTGAAGTGATACCAGACGCGCTTGAGCACATGCGACTCAATAGTGGGATAATGCGCAAAATCGTCTATCCAGAATTTGACCGTGTACAGTATGGTGAAATCCTGGTACGCCGACAGCCACACCTCCGGCGGAGGTTGCGCGCACACCCCTGTTGTCTCCCGGGTGCAGCGGAGGAGAATCTCCTCCACTCTGGTCGGTGGGTGTCGATAGTGTACTCCCACTCGCACGACACGTGCGTGCAGGGGAGAAGGGAGCGAATAGTTATGGATCTCCATTTTCGCGAGCAGACTGTGGGGGAAAGAAACTCGATCGCCGTTGAGGGTGCGGATGGTCATCGACCGCCAATCAGCTCGTTCGACGATCCCTTCATAGGCGCCAATCTTGACCCAATGCCCGGTTATATACGGTCGCGACATTTGCATGCCGATGCCGGCGAAGAGGTTGCCCAGGGTGTCTTGCAATGCCAACCCTAAAATGATCGAGACGATGGCAGAACTGGTGATAAGCCCAGCGATGTTTTGTATCCCGAAGATGTGAGGCAGCAGGAAGAAGAAAAGCAAGGCGTAGACGACACCACGTGCTAGGGAGCGCAAAATGTGGGGCACGTCGGTCTTACCCTGTATCGTAAAGAGGTAATCGAAGACGAAGACACCGCCTGCTTCCACCAGGAGAATGCCGAAAACGGCGAGCAGAGCGTACTCAGAAAACCAGAGGGCGCCTTCTGGCAGATGGAGATGCTCCCGCGCCAAGGGTGCCAGTTGGCGCAGGATCCAGGCAAGGGTGATGAGCGGAATAAGGAGATAGGCATACGGGCGGATGCGCCCAGTCAGTGCCTGCGTCAGCGGCGACTGCCATTGCACTCTTTTGAAAACGATCCAATAGAAAAAGCACAGGCCAACAAAAAGCAGCAGCGCCTTTCCCAGCAGCAATAATTCCTGTGGCCACACGGCGTATCCCTCTCCTCAGGAGAAGTGTAGCATGAAAGCTAGGGAAAACGCTCATGGATGCGGAAGCCGAGGAAGAAGCTGCGGCCATAAAG
Organism: Binatia bacterium; assembly: GCA_041487975.1. GTDB lineage: Bacteria > Desulfobacterota > Binatia > Bin18 > Bin18 > JACQEL01. The sequence continues at coordinate 1,220 of JBGPOI010000012.1, forward strand.
CGACGGGTCCAGGAAGCGTCAGCACGGGGCGACGTGAAACTGAACGCGTCGTGGTCCTGCGGTGCTACTACTGTTTCCTTACCACCTCTGGCGCTTGCGGGCGCGCGGTCTGCTTGCTATCCCTGAGCCTGGGCTTCGCACAGACCGGCGGGTATGGTGAACGATATGCCTCCACTCGAATCTGCAGGGGAACATCACCCAGTTTTCTATCATCCAAGCGGCGACGAGCCTCGCCCGATTTCTCTCCCCGCTGGGCAGAAGCTCGAACACCTGGCGCGCCTGCCCCTTTTTGCCGGTATTCTCGAACAACTCTTTGAGAAACGGCCAGAGATGACACCGGACGGTAAGAAAACCATCCGCCAGGTCCTTGTTCAAGATGTTTTGGTCGAGTACGTCGAGATCTACGAGATACCCACCGGCACGGTGCTCTTTCAGGAGGGGAGTTTCGGAGAACACCTCTTTATTTTGCTCAAAGGTCAGGTGCGCCTCAGCACGCATTTGTCTTTGGACACCGAACGTAACGCCGCAGTTGCCCTTGAGGAAATTCAGCCGGGCGACTTCTTCGGCGAGATGTCTGTTCTGTCAATGAATGCTCATCTGTCTACGGCCGAGACAATGACTCCCACACTCCTCCTCCTCGTGCCGCAGTTCATCGTCCAGGAACTGGCCACCGCTCAGGGCAGTTTTCACAAATTGATCATGCAGCGGTACGTTGACCGCACCGTGCGCACCCTCGTACACAGAATTCCTTTGCTCCGGTTGAGCACGCGGGAAGAGATTGCCCGATTGATGCAAAAGGTTCAACTCAAAACATTCGGGACCGGTGAGATCATCTTCGAAGAGGGAGAGCCAGCCGCTACCCTCTACGTCATTCACCAAGGTTTCGTAAAGCTCCTCAAGCAAGACAAGGGCAAGCAGAAAATCCTCAGCTATCTGGTTGAAGGAGACTGTTTTGGTGAGACTGGCGTGCTGACCGGAGCCCCACGTTCGGCCACCGCGACCGCGATGAGCACAGTAGAAGCACTGGTCATCCCAGGAGCGGACTTCAAGCAGCTTGTTGACACGGACCCGGTGATGCTGGAAGAGGCGCTGGCGCTGGCCAACCTGCGGCGGCTAGATGCGGACATGGCAAAGGATGTGACGTTCATCGGCGCGCGCTTGGAGTTCCAGGCCGAGGTGATGCCCAATCTCGACGTCCTCGCCATTGACGGCAATACCTGCATCCGCTGCGACAACTGCGTGAAAGCCTGCGCCGCCGCCCATGAGGACGGCATTTCCCGTCTCATCCGCAAAGGGATCACCTTCGAGGAGATCCTGCTCCCTACCGCCTGTCGTTTCTGCGAGGACCCGGTCTGCCTGCTCTGCAAGTCTGGAGGAATCAAACGAGATAAAGACGGCGACATCTATTTTACGGATAGCTGTATCGGCTGTAGCGGCTGCGCCCAGCGCTGCCCCTACGGTAACATTATCATGGTGGACATGGACGAGGTCGCGCGCCCAGCTCGTCCAACCCTGGCGCACTATCTCTTCGGCAAGCTGGCGCGAGAGCGAGGAGAAACAGTTGTTCCGGGGAAACAGCCGCGCTTAAAGAAGATGCCGGTGAAGTGTGACCTGGATAAGGGCCACTTGTTTCCCGCTTGTGTGAGTAACTGTCCCACTGGAGCGATCAAACGATACCGTGCGGATGAGCTAGATCTGATTATTGCCGGACAGCGGTAGGGGTGGAGACGGGGAAAGGGCGGTATGAATCAGCATGCGGGAACGCTGGTGTTCGTGCCGCGACAGTCCTGTCCTGAGGGCAGTCGCAGAGCTCGGCAGGAACGAAACATCCTCAATGATGGTAAGATCCCCGCCGTTCGTCCTAAGCCTGTCGCAGGGTAACCGGCGAGCTGTTCCGCAGTCTGACGAATATGTCGCTCTCCCGACGCTATCTGCTGGCCACACTCTTCGTTGCTAGTTTAATTATCGTCTACTACCTGCACTACACCGCCAGCTTACCCGGGCCGCCATCGGGTCGGACTCGCCAGGGCCTCGTGCTTGGTATCCTGGGCTTTGCCGCCATGGTAGGAGCACTGCTGTACAGCGTACGCCGGCGCTTCATTGGAAGAGCGATGCGGCAGATCCGCGTGAGCACCGATGGACGCAAGGACATCCAGGCACGCGAACGGCGAGCCGTCGCACAACTTCAGACCCTGCAACGGCAGGCTCTGCGCAACCCCCAACTGAAGCCTGCCGCGTTGCGCCGCCAAGCCAGAGAGATCCTGAGAGAACATGAGGTGACTCGCACCATCCGGGTGCGGTTCTCTCGCGGGACCGGCAAGGGGGTGAAACTCGACATCGAGCGCAAGGAGTGGGCCGGCCGATTGGAGGTCTGGTATCATTGGCACCTCATGCTCGGGTGCCTGGCCGTGCTGCTTATCCTCACCCATGCCGGCTTTCGTTTCGGCAATGTGGTGGCGACGCTCGCCTTTCTCTGCCTCGTCGGCGTGGTCGCCTCCGGTATCCTCGGCTATGTTCTCTATCGCGTCATCCCGCCAGCCCTCACCCGCATCGAAGAACGCGCCGACAAGACCCCCGAGGAATTGAGCGAGGAGTTACAAGAGGTGAAACGAGAATTACAGACGGTGATCGCGGGAAAATCGCAGTCCTTCCGCGACATCTATGAGCAGGAAAGCACCATCCCCGGAATCGACTTGGTGCCGTCCTTCCACTGGCTCTTTCGCGCAGCCGAAGTCAAACGTGACACCGCCCGCCCGGACCGTCTGCGACTCGTCGTGAAAGAGATTCCCCAGACTGAGCAGGAAGACTTTCGCAAGATGATCCGGCTGCTGTTTCAGAAGGAAAAACTGGAGGTCTTGCTCTATCCGCAATTGCGCTATGACTATCTCCTCAAAATTTGGCTCAGCCTGCATATTCCCCTCACTGGAGCACTGATGGCCTTTTCTCTGATCCACATTGTGTCCGTGCTCTACTACTGAGGAGGGGGCGCTAGGGGATGCTCAAGATCACTGTTCTTGCGGGTCCAGATGCAAGCCAGGTGTTCACGCCGAGCGGTGACACCGTAGTGATCGGCCGTGGGGATATCTGTGATCTCGTGCTACGCGATAACGCGGTCTCGCGACGTCACTGCACCCTCCAACGCGAAGGGGACCACTTTCTTCTTGCCGACTTGCAGAGCGCCAACGGCACGTTCCTCAACGATCTCAAGACGCGCATTGACTCACACGTACTGAGGAACGGCGACGAGATCGTCGTTGGGAAGAGCCGTCTTCGGGTTGAGTTCTCTCCGCAGACCAAAGAAGCGAGCGCTACCGCGCTGCGCGAGCCGATTGAGACGGGCAGGCCAGCGGAACAGAGTCCCACCCTCGTTGCTCCTCTCTTGCCTCCTGCTCCTCAGCCGGCCAAAGAGCGGCTGGGCGTGGTCCGGCAGCCAGATGTGCCGATCGTGGTAACCGTCGTCAGTGGGCCGGATCGGGGGATGGTCTACGCACCAGCCGCGGCAGCCTTCTCTATTGGCCGGACAGAGACCTGTGCAATCGTGCTGCACGATGAGCGGGTCTCCCACCTGCACGCGACGATCAGACGTGAGGCGGGTCGATACCGACTCTATGATGAGAATAGTCACAACGGGACATTTCTGCGCGGTCCCGCCGCCCGTATCTTTCATGCTGATCTTGCTGACGGGGATATTCTTTACCTTGGCGAGACGCAACTGCGTATAGAAATCGCGTCCGCCAACCCCGCCGGCCAGGCGCTCAGGGAGGCAAGCTCTATCTCGGGTGTCGTCGATGGCAGAGACCTCACCCTCACTCTCACTATGCCGGCGAGAAGAGCTGAAGCAATCCAGGCTGAGGACGTGACCGCAGTCGCTCCAGTCGCGGTTGCGGACGAGGCTGAAGAGGTCACTCGCGTGAGTCCCCCCGAAAGGGCCAGACCGCATGTCATCCTGCAGGTCATCGAGGGCAAAGATGCTGGCGCGCGTTTTGAACCTCCGCCCGGGGCACATCCGTTCTCCGTCGGCCGGGGCAAAGAGGCCGACTTCCGTTTGCAGGATAAAGCCGTCTCCCGCATTCACTTCATGGTGCGGCCTACGGCAGCCGGTTGGGAACTTGTCGATAACGACAGCCTCAACGGCACCTTCGTCGATCAGCGTCCCGAGCGTGTGGAGCGGCTTGAACTCAAGGGAGGCGAAGAAATCCGTGTGTCCGAGACGCGACTGAAGGTTGAGTTCGCGCAGGCCGAGGATGCAACCGTCCTCGCTTCCCCTTCTCGCTCACCAGCAGTTACAGAAAAACCGCGGGAAACACCTGCACCGGTCGAGGCGGCGCGCCCGCAGCCGTTGCTCGCTGCCTCCGCGACTCCTCACGTACAGGCGGCAAAAGAGGATCTGCACTCTCGGTCAGCGGCCTTCAAGGAACGGCTGGCCAAGATTGCCAAATTCAAAGGGGTCAACCTGAGACCGCTCTCCCTCCCCGGCTCTCCACGCCAATGGGCGGTCCTGAGTCTCATGCTGATGGCTGTGGCGAGCTGCTACGGCTTCATCCTGCTCGGCAAGCCTGCGTTTTTTTCGAGCGGTCCGGTCTCGGCTAGCCACGCGGAGGGGGAAAGAGCATGCGCCACGTGTCACCCCGCGTGGGGTATCCGGCCAATGAACAGCACTTGTATAACCGCCGGCTGCCACGCCACTGTCGTGACCGCGATCAAGGGCAAAGAAGACGCTCGTGACGACTGTATTGCCTGCCACACTGAACACCGGGGTCGCACCTTCAACATCAAGGGAGGCGAGGCGCTGTGCTGGAATTGCCACGAGACGGGCTTCCGTCAGCGCCCTCTGCGCGCCTACTATGAGAAGGTCTTTGTCGCTGCCGAACCAAGCGCAGCCAAAAGCGTAAAAGAAGAGAGCCGCCTACGCATTCGCCCCCCCAGCACGGGCGAAGAGCACAGAGCCTGGCAGCAAAGTCTTCCCCACATCGAGAGCGGGCTGATCTTCGCCCACGCCGCCCATGAACTTGACTCAAGGAAGAGTGCCTGTGAGATCTGTCACAAAACCCTTCCTGAGGGAGCGATCAATGGCGCGCCTTCTCATGCTGAGTGCATTGACTGCCACGATGAGGTAGTGGACCGCGATCCTAAAGTTGCCAGAGCGAAGGCTTCCGAAGAGTGTCTCAAGTGCCACACTCACAAAGACGGCGGTATAACTCGGGTGCAACGGGTTATCACTTATGTCCGCTTCTCTCATGATGACCATGAGGCGACCGAGTGTGTGCAGTGCCATTTTGCTGTCAGCGGCGAACAAGACTACCGGCCAGTGTTACGCTCCGCCGTGCGGTACCCCCTGCCAATGGACGCGTGTTACACGTGTCATGAGCAAAAGCAGGCCACGACCGCCTGTCTGGATTGCCATCGTGTCCATCACAATTTTCCCTACGAAAGCCAGGTTGCCTGGGGATGGCTCAGGGCCGTCACGCTGGGCAAAGTGCTGCTCGTCCTTTTGACCATGGTGGCCGGCGCCGGCGCTTATATCTACGGCGACATGCGGCTGGCGCGACAGTGGCTGGAAAAGTCACCCTCTCCCCTGCCGGCAGCTCCTGTGGGTCCTCCAACTCCGACGGTTCCTTCTCTTCCCTCTGCCACCGTTACCCCTCCGGCTGCTGCGGAAGGAAGCGTTCTTCCCTTCCCTCTGGTCGATACCAGCACCTGCATTGCCTGTGGGAGCTGCATCGATTCGTGCCCGACCAGCGTACTGGCAAAGGATCCCGCGACCCACAAATCAACGGTGGTCAACCCGACTGCGTGTAAGGCTCTGGAAGGCTGTACGATCTGCCAGGACGGCTGTCCGACCGGCGCTATTCGCGTGACCACTGCTCCGCTAATCAGAACGGCCGAAAGACCGCAGATCGACGCCCACTACGAGAGCAATATCGCCGGACTGTTCCTGGTCGGCGAAGTGGTCGGCGCGGCGCTCATCAAAAAGGCGGTCAACCAAGGGGATCAAGTCGTGCGCTACATCGCCGAGAAGAAACCTCGAGTCGCCGAGGTGCCTTATGACGTGATCATCGTCGGCGCCGGACCGGCAGGGCTGGGTGCTGCTCTGCACGCCAAGAAGCTGGGCCTGCACTATCTCCTGCTGGAGCGGGAGACGCTCGCCAGCACGATCCAACATTACCCGCGTGATAAAGCGGTGTTGGCGGAGCCCGTCGCACTGCCATTGTATGGCATGCTGCCGGTCATGGAAGCAGAGAAAGAAACCCTGATCGCGGTCTGGCAGGCGGTTGTTCAGACGACGGGATTGGAGGTGCACGAGCATGAACAAGTCACCGCAATCACGAAGACCAACGAGACATTCACCGTGACCACTAGGAGAGGCATGTTCGCGGGCGCGTCTGTCATCCTCGCGATTGGTACCCGGGGCGACCCGCGCACCCTCGGCGTGGGCGGCGAAGATCTCGCCAAGGTTTCCTACAGCCTCAGCGATGCGGCTGAGTGGAAAGGGAAGAAAATTCTCGTGGTTGGCGGAGGGGACAGCGCCATTGAAGCGGCGATCGCACTCGCGAAAGAGTCAAGTACAACGGTAACCCTAGCGTACCGCGGGGCGGCGTTGACACGCGCCAAAAGCCGTAACGTTCAAGCTCTCACCGAGCAAGAAAAGGCTGGAAGAGTTACCGTGCTCTTCAACTCTCACCTGATCGAGATCACTCCCCAGAAGGTGACCCTCAGGGTCAAAGAGGAGCAGCGAGAACTAGAAAACGACGCAGTCTTTATTCTGATTGGCGCGGATGCCCCCAAAGCTTGGCTGGAACAGATGGGGATCAACATTGTGACCGTGCAAGAAACGGTGGGTCCTCAGTGGTAGGCTCATCGTGCAGGGGAAAGAGGAAGGCTATGGCCGCCGCGCAATGCGGCCCTGTGCATCTTTTTCGAGTGTGAAGATCTTTTGTCCCGGATGAGGCAGGGACTTGCCATCGAGAACATCCACCCGGCTGAAAGTGACCCGTGCTTGGTTGCCGTCTCTGCGAATCTCCACGTTCTGGAGCAGAACGTGAAAATCCTTATACTGAGACAAGAGACCACGGAGTTTGCCGGCGTCTTGACTGGAGATCTCCCCAAGCTGAATGAGCTTATCGATATCTTTCCCTTCCCACGCTTGGCGATAGACTTCCAGCCAGGCGCGTACTTCTCCCTCACTCAACTGTAGAGCAGGAACCGTGGAAGGCACGGCAACGGCCAGGGGTTGGACTTCCACATTCCACCTCCGCGGCACACTCTGGAGTCCTTCCGAGCTGATCGCCAACACCGTCACCCGGTATGTTCCGGGAGTGGTTTTGACCAGGTGGTAGCGTCCGGTGTCCGTCGCTTGTGGAGCATCTCCCTCCACATTCCAGCGGTAGCGGAGACTCTTTTTGTCCGTGCGTGCGTCGTCGGGAAAATCGACTGTGACAAAAAAATCGAGCGCTTGCCCTACCTGCACGGTCAGTTTCTCATCCCGCGGCTGGACATCAATAATGCGCGGTGGCGCCCCGGTGTTTTTGATATTCACATTCCACGCGACCCGGTCATGGAGGTTATTCTCGTCCGCCACTTCGGCAGTGACCCGATAGCGAGTCCTGGACTCAGCCCCTGCCGGCACGTTGAACTGCCAGCGTTGCCCGCGGCTGACCTCTCGCCCGTCTAGAGACCAGACATACACCAGACGGTCCTCTTTATCCGGGTCAACCGCCTCAACGGAAAAGTCCAGTACGCTCCCGGTTGCGACCCAGAGGGCATCAGCCGAAGGCGAGCTCGCGATAATTTTCGGCGGGCGGTCCACATCCTTCACCAGTATCCGCCAAGCGTGTTCTACCGCGTGATTTTCACCATCGGTGATGATCACCTTGACTGCTTTGGCCTGAGGTCCCCCTTCGTCAAAATCAGGCTTGTAGGTCCACCGCTTGTCCTTTCCGCGCTCGACTCCATCCAGAAGCCAGGCGAAACGGAGGGGGCTATGCTCTGGACTTTCTGCTTCAACGGCAAAGGTCAAGCTTTGTCCTTCGGCTACACGCAGCTCTTGTCCCGGTTCTTGCTGGGGCGTACTCCGCGTGATCAACGGCAGTCTTGGCAGCGGCGGTACTGGGACAGGAGTCGTCGTGGCGGCCTGTTCAGGCGGCAAGACCACAGGCCGCTCTTCACTTTGTGTCGTCGGTGCGTGCGGGAGAACAGCCAATGCGTCCAAGGGCTGCGCGGGAGGAGGCTGGTCTGCTGGAGTGGATTGTCGCGGCACTGTCTTCTCTATTTTTCTCACTGGCTGTTCTGCTTGAGGTTGGAAATCCGGCGCCACGGCAGAACGCCTCAAGTAGACGACAGAAAAGCCCGCCATCAGCATAAGAATGGAACCAAGCACGAGAGAAACCCGAGGGGAAGAGAAAAGAGCGGCGACACTGCGTTGGCCCGTGGAGATGTTTTCCAGAGTTGCCGCGGGTGACGGAGGGAACATAACTGTCTGCTCCGGTTGCAGCTGGGCTGCGGGGTGCAGAGCGGCCAACAAGGCAGCCGCTTCCTCATACCTCGCCTGGGCAGCGGTGTACTGTCGCTGCTGGAATAAGCGGTCTCCTAAGAGCAACGCCTTGCGCGCCTGTTTTTTTTGTCGTCCTCCACCCGCAATAAGAACTGTGCTCTCCTGCTCGCGAGCATGCCCCCGTGCGTACTCCGCCTTCTCTCTCTGCCGATACAGCAGCGCATCGGCATGGAGCCTCTGGAAGAGCGCGGCGCAACGTTCAAACCCCTCCTGTGCCGCCGGGAAATCTTCCCGGCCATGCGCCTTCTCGGTTTCCAGGAAGAACGAAGCCGCTTCTTCAAATCGTCCAGGAAAGAGTTCAGCATACGTGTCAGTATCCTGTCGGGTCGCCAGAGCCCTTTCTCTTGCGGCGTCGGCCGCTTGCTGCCCTTTGCATCGTTGCGCGTTCTTGAGCGTCTGAGCAAATATCCCCCGTGCCTGCTCGAATGCTTCTGTCGCTGCTTCCCAGCGCTGTGCCGTCAGGTGCCGTTCTCCCCTCCGCTGAGCCTCAACCCCTTGTTGGTACAGCGCCGCAGCGTACTGCTCCGCCTCTGCCGCTCGCGCCCCGGCCTGCTCCTGCAGACCTTGCTGTTGCGCCGTGAGAGCGTGCAGCCGCAGCCGCTCGTGCTCGCCCTTTCTCTGGACCTGTTCATAGTATTGTCGGGCTACTTCCGCGCGCTCTCGGGCCCGAGGATATTCCTGCATTTGCCACGCTCGCTCGGCCTCGGCTTCGATCTGCTGCGCCTCTTTCCAGAGGTCTTGGGCCCACGGGGCGAGCGCCCTGGCTGATTCTCGTGCCTGGCGAACGTTCTCGTGAATAGTCTCGGCGTGCTCTCGGGCCGTCTGTCTCTCTGCCGCCTGGAAAAGGGCGACGAACTGTTGCTCTGCTTGTGAGTAGAGTTCCCGGGCTTGGGGAAATTCTTGCTGCTCTTCACACGCCCGCCCCTGCTCTGCCAGTTGTTGGGTCTGGGCAAATTCGGCCATCAGTCGTACTCTTGCACCGGCTTCCTCTGCTTGCGTCCCCGCTGTCTCCATCCGCTGGTACGCGGCCGCGGCTGCCTGCCGCGCCTGTTCCCGCCGGGCTGCTTGCGTTGCCTGTGTGAAGAACTCTTGCGCCGCTCGATACCCCAGACTCGCCTCTGCCCATTCGTGCGTTTGCCACCTTCGCCCAGCTTCGTCGTAGGCAGCCATTCCCTGAGCAAACAGCTCGGCCGCATACTGCCCAACCACTGCCGCTTCCGCCTCTTCCTTGCCGATCACAGCTTGTTGTCGGAGGTCTAGCGTCGCGCGATGCAACTGCTCGCGCTTTGCTTCTTCCTCTGCCTGCTCGTAGAGGTGACGGGCTCGCTCATATTCCCCACTTGCGCGTTCATACTCCTGAGCTTGATATGCCTGTTCTGCCCGGGTGTCCCATTCCTGCGCCTGTGCCCACAGGGATTCCGTCCACTGCCGTTGCGCGGTGACGCGTTCTTTGACCTCCGCCATGCGCCGCCGGGCATCCTCGGCATCCTCTCGGGCCGCTTGTCGCACGGCTTCTCGGCGGAGCTGCACGAAAATTCGCGCAGCCTGCTCATAGCAATTGCCCGCTCCGGCAAAATCTGCCTGCTCGGCACGCGTCTGCCCTTGCTCTCCGACCTGTTGTGCCTGGCTAAATTCTACTACAAATCGCGTTCTCGCCCCGACTCGTTCCGCCCTGTCCCGCGCTTGTTCCATACGCTGATGCGCGGCACTGGCTGCCTGCCGTGCCTGCTCCTGCCGAGCTTCGTCCACCGCTTGTCTCAAGAGCTCCTGCACCTGCGCAAAGAGGAGTGCCGCCTGTTCATACGCCCGCTCTTCTCTCTTTTGTTCGGCTTGCTGTCGCAGCGCGACTGCCTGCTGGTAGCGCGCTGGGGCGTACTGAGGCGCCTGAACTCGGTCTGCTTCCTCCTGCACGGCTACCATACCCCGCTGTGCATTGAGCGCGTGTTGGGTACGCTGCTCTATCTCTGCCTGTTCGCGCGCGCGCGCGTACGCTTGCAGAGCCTGCGTGTAGAGTTCAGTAGCCGGCTGATAGGCCTGCAGTTGCCAGGCGGCTTCTGCCCGACCGGCTTCCTGATCGGCCTGTTCCCAGGCCGTTGTGGCCCAGGCTCTCAAGGGACGCAGTGTCTCTTGCTGTTCGAGCAGGCGCCGCCGCGCTTGCTCGGCTGCTTCCTGCGCCGTCTGCAGTTCCGCCTGCTGTTGTAGCCGCGCAAAGTCCTGAGCCGCCTGTTCATAGAAAGCACACGCCTCGGCGAATTCCTCTCGCTCGGCACGCACCTGCCCTTGCTCGACCACATGTTGGACTTGGGCAAAGTCGGTCGCCAGCCGTGCGCTGGCTCCTCCCTGCTCCGCTTCGGCCCGCGCCCGCTCCATGCGTTGGTATGCAGAAAAGGCGAGCGCCTGCAGCCGCAGTCGCTCGTGCTCCCCCTCACTCCGGACTTGCTCGTAGCGCTGTCGGGCCGCTTCTGCACATTCGCCAGCGTGCGTGTAGTCCTGCGCTTTCCACGCTTGGTCCGCCTCGTCGGCAAGCCGCTGCGCTTCTCTCCAGAGATCTTGTGCCCATAGAGCCAGGGCTCTGGCCGCCTCGCGCGCCTGGCGGGCGCTCTGGCAAGCGGTCTCGGCGAGTTCCTGCTGCCGTCGGACTCGCGCAGCCGCCTGCTGCCGTTGCGCTTCCTCTGCCTCTTGGCCTCCCTGGGTGTAGACCTCACACGCCTGCTCGTAAGCGAGAACGGCTCGTTCGTACTCGTGCGCCTCAAACCGAGCATCTCCCTGCTGCTGAGCCTCAGCGGCACGTTGATAAGAAGAGAACGAGAACTGTCTGATCCCTCGTGTCTCTGCCCACTGCCGAGTCTCTCGCGCACGCTGTTGGGCGGCAAGGGCTTGCTGGCGTTGCCGTTCAAGACGAGCCTGTTCCTGCGCGAGTCCGTACTTCTGATGGGCAGAGCGATACAGCTCACGCGCCTGGGTGAATTCCTCCTGCTCCATCGCGGTGTTCGCCCGTTGCTCATTGAGAACGGCTTCTTGGAAAACCGCAGCCGCGAATTCCGCCGCTTCCGCTGCTATTGCCGCGTTTTTTGCGGTAATCAGACCTGCCTTGATTGTCTCAGCTTCCTCTCTAAACGTTTCCCGGTAGGCAAGTTCTCGGGCATCTTCGAAGAACTTCCGCGCTGCCGTGTATTCTTGTCCGGCTTGCTGGTAGTCCTTTTTCTCCCACCGCTCATCCGCCCGCGCTTGCAGGGCGAGGCCACGGCCGTAAAACGTACGGGCTTTTTCCCTCGCACCGTAGTGCTCAGCTTCGGCCTTGGCAGTCGCCAGCGCTTGTCGGGCTTGCTCCGCCTTCTGGACACCTGCTACCCGCTGGGCCTCTTCTCTGGCCTGATTGAAAAGGCTCGCTGCGTCCTGGTAACTCGCCTGGGCTAGAGGATAATTATTATGACGGAAGTGCTCGTTGGCCTGCTCCTCCAGAGCGAGTCCCTGCTGAAACAGGGCGGATGCCCGCTCTGCTGCCCCTTCGCGTCCCGCCCTTTCGCCTGCTTCCCGGACTTGCGTTCGCAACGAGGAGACGAGCCGCCGCTGGCGTTCCTCCTCCAGTTTGCGAATCTGCTCTTCAAGGTCCTCGACCGAGTCCTGAGCTTCCTCTACTGGCGACTTGCCGCCCCCTGGCATTGGCAGCAGGACGGTCTTGGTTTCCTCTAGTGCAGACCGGCACTCGTCCAGATCTCTCAGCAGGTCGGCCATCGTGCGGTAACGCTTGCTGCGCGCTTTAGCAATGGCTTTGGTAACCAGCGCGGCAAACGCCGGCGGCGCGGGTCGGGTGAAGTGGGGCTCGTTCTCCCGAGTATCATCCAGCACTCTGCTGATGACCGTGTGTTCATCAAGGCCGGCAAAGAACTGCATCCCCGTATACGCCTCATATATGACCATCCCCAGGGAATACACGTCAGCGCCGCCATCGAGCGGTTCGTGACGCATCTGTTCCTGCGAGCAGTATTTGACCGTGCCAATCATGACCCCGGACTTGGTCATTTCGCTCTCGCCCAACTCTTTGGCAATGCCAAAGTCCATGACCACCGACCGCCCGGAGAGATCTTCAATCATGATGTTCGAAGGCTTGATGTCGCGGTGGATCACTGGCGGGTTGTGGCTGTGAGCATACTCAAGGGCGCTTGCTACTTGACGAGCGATCTCGAGCACATCAGGGAGCGGAAGCGGTCCCCTCTCACGCAAGTACTCACCGAGAGTTTTTCCCTGGAGATATTCCATCACAAAGTAATGGAAGTTGAGGGTATCATCCTGGTCGATGTCCAACACCCGGACGATGTTATGGTGGCGGAGCCGGGCCATTACTCGCGCTTCGCGGTAAAAGCGGGCAAGCATTTCCTGGTTATCCGTCAGATACGCAGGCAGTACTTTGAGCGCCAAGATGGTGTCCAGGGCGGAGTGGCGAACTTTATACACCACTCCCATACCGCCCCGGCCGAGCTGGCCGACGACCTCGTACTTCCGAGAAATGACCATCGCCATGGACGCTCAGTACCGTCTCAGGTCAGGGTTGGCATCCCGCTGCCTCTGACGTGCGGCAACGCAAGAGGATGACCGTACTGTTATCCTGTCCGCCCCGCTCATTCGCCATGCCCACCAGTGCGTCACACGCTTCTTGGAGGTCAATTCCTTCGCGAGTGACTGCGCTGAGGATCTCGGCTTCGTCAACGACCCCATGCACCCCATCACTGCACAGGAGAAAAATGTCTCCCGACCGAGGTTTCTCGATACGGACAGAAGGCTGCACCACCGAGTCCACCCCCAAAGCTCGCGTCAGGATGTGACGATGGGGTGAGGTCTTCAGCTTTTGGCGGCCGATTTTTCCTGCCTGGAAAAGCTGCTGCACCAGGGAATGGTCTTCGGTAAGCTGCTCGATCTGCCCCTCACGGACACGGTAGACGCGACTGTCTCCCGCATGACAGATGCTAGCCAGGTTTTCTCGTTTATCGAAGAGGACGGCGGCAACCGTCGTCCCCATGCCCGTCAACTGAGGCTCCTGAAGGCTCTTTTCGCATAATTTTCTATTCGCCTCCTGCACCGCCAGAAAGAGCCGCCGGCCTCCCAGCGAGCACAGTCCTTCTGAGTCAAGGAGGGGGGTCAGGTCCTCATTTTGAGTTTCTCGCAAGGAGAGGAGCATGGTCTCTACCGCCATTTCACTGGCGATCTCTCCCCCCACATGCCCTCCCATCCCGTCGGCGACGACGTAAAAAGTCAGGTCAGAGAACAAGCCATACGAATCTTCATTTCGCAGGCGTACTCGACCGACATCCGTCCTTCCTGCAGCATCGACTAACACGGAATATTCCCTCGTTTCTGCGGCGGCTCCACACATGAGGTTCCGTCACTAGAGCCAAGATCACGGTTGGCAATTCTCTTTTTACATAATTTTTATATATTTTCCTCCCTCACTGTCACTGTCAAGCCACAGAAACAAGCAAAGTCTTGAGAATCTCTTGACATTTCGTCAGCATCTGCGAGAAACTGTTATTTTGTGCAGAGTCGCTGTTTGCCGGAGCGAATCGGGGAAGACGTCTGGTCTCGCCGCTGGAGGTCTGTCCTGTACATGGGGATCCTTCTCGTGTCTTTCTGTCCAGCGTGTACGAGGGAAAGAGAAGAAACGGGAAAGAGCCCTGCTCGGATTGCCAGAGTAGAGCTTCCTCCCGCTCACAGCCCCGCACGAAACCAGCTCGAAGAAACTCCTCCGGCATCAGCCGGAGAGTCCGCAACACCAGAGCAATCCTTGCAGGACCAGTTTGCTCACAGAGCTGAGGAACGCCCCTCTCTCCCGAAAAGCCCATCCGCTCGAATTGGCACAGTGAGGGCCAACATTCTCAACATTCGCCGCACCCCTGACCCCGAAGCCGAAAAGGTCGGCGTCCTGCCGCACGGGGAGTCGGCACTGATTCTTGGAGAGGAGGGAGCTTGGTACCACATCAAGGCCTACGCTGGCTACGTGGAGGGATGGGTGATAAAGAAATATATCGTCGTGTCTTCCCCTCCAGGGGTTCCCCGCACAATGCGTTAGGTTCCCTCCCTGCCCTCTCGGGGCAAACGCCTCTGATATGAACAGTGGTGAAGATGCGCGTTATATTAGCCTGCGCTGAGACGTTTGGCCTTGGTACAGCAGGGGAAGATCTTCTCCTGCTTCAGCCGTGCCTGTTCTGCATTCGTCCCTTTTCGTTCTCCTATTTTTCTGGTAGGAAGAGATAGGAAAAGCCCCAGTAACCGTAAAATCGTGAAGACGGAGCGAAGCTATGCCTCCCGAAACTGTTCCCTTGACTATTCTGTTCGCGGACATCAGCGGCAGTACTCACCTATATGAAACCCTAGGTGATGTAACTGCGCGACAGATAGTGGCACGCTGTCTCTCGCTCCTCGCTGAAGTCATCCGTCAGCATGGAGGGGCTGTGGTTAAAACCATCGGCGACGAGGTGATGAGCACGTTCCCTAGTGCTGACGCCGGGGTGCAAGCAGCATGCGCGTTGCATGAGGCCTTGGCAAAAGCAGACTTCACCGCAGCGGACCAGAATTCTCTGACCATCCGTGTGGGCCTGCACCTGGGGCCGACAATCATGGAAAGCAATGATGTATTTGGTGATGCGGTGAACGTTGCCGCCCGGATGGTCGCTCTCGCTAAATCTGCCCAGATCATTACCACCCAGCAAACAGTGGCGGCGCTGACGCCGGAGCTGGCGGTGAAGACGCGACACCTCGACCGCGCTCCGGTCAAGGGGAAACAGGAAGAAATCGACATCTATGAAGTCATCTGGCAAACAGAAGGGTTAACCCACATGGAAGCGGATCAAAGTACCTTGGCGACTCCCGAGGTTCGTCTGTGTCTCCGCTTTCGCGGGAAAGAGCTTGAGTTGAGTCGACAACATCCAGTCGCAACCATCGGCCGCAGCCCAGAGAACGACTTCGTTGTGGACGACGATTTTGCCTCGCGAGCGCACGCCCGTATTGAGTATCACCGTGGCGGTTTTGTCCTCCTCGACCAGAGCACGAATGGCACGTTCGTGCTGATGAAAGACGGGGAACTCGTCCATCTGCGCCGGGATAGATTGCCGTTGCGAGGGGCGGGAATGATCAGCATCGGCCGTGCTTTCAGCTCGGAGCCCTCGGCAGAGGTCATTCACTTTGCCTGTCAGGCTCCCCCCTCGACATCATCTCCTTAACCTCTCGTTAAAAACTCCCCTCCAGGCCCACAGCAGGGATGACATCGGCCCGGAGCCCATCGTTGTTAAGAGGCACAAAGACGGTCGCAAACCCCACCATTGTGCCGTACAGATTCGCCTTGAATCCCACCGCCATATCAACGAGGTCCGTGTGCAACGACTGGTGCGCAAGGGTAAAACCCGAAGGTGCAGTTGCAGTCGTTCCGGAAAACACTGGCACCTGCGCAGAAGTGCGGTCGGTCTTCAGGTTTGAACTCCCAATTACATCAGCCAGCAGAGCGATCCGTTCAACCACTTGCACCGCCAAACCGCCGGCATAGCGTACACGGCTGCGGTCTGAGTCATTCCAGTTGATTTCAATACCGGTGCTCCCATGGAAGTCCAGACGGCCGTATGCACGCGACAAGGAGAGAAAAGGCGTGAGGACTGTGTCTCCGATCCCTTGAAAGTCATTCGCTTCCCCGGTCGGCACGCGCAAGGTGAGGCCCGACGCGACCTTGAGCCCGTTCCAATCTAAGAGATGATACTTGGCGCGCAATTGGAGGTCTCCAACGCCAGTCTTGTCCGCACTCTCCGATCGCACTTCCGTCAAGGTTTTCAAATCGTTGTTGAAAAAATGTACAGGGGGCTGAGTAGTATCGTTGATCGTCGCCTGGGCTCGTATATTTAAGGAGGTAAAGACAACCGGTAGTAACACATTCACGTCCAATTGGTCGGTGATCCCGTAGGTCGCGGAGAAAGACACGACGTGTGATTGTAGCGAGAACTTGTGGAACTGGACCCGAATCGTGTCCTCTTCAAAAGCGGGAAAGCCCGGGCTCGGCTGGGGCCCGCAACAGTCGTTGTGATGAAGGGTAAAAGCGAGATGGTCGAGGTTCTTCCCATTCAATTCATCAAAATCGACAAATAAATACGAAAAGCCGAAATCGAACTTCCCGCGGCCAATCGTTTCTGGCCGCTCGACAAACACGGGACCGAGGGAGGTCGAGGACCGTTCGAACGCTTGGAGTTGGGGGTCGTAATGATACGTAATCCCCGGCGCGGTCGAGATTGCCGGGAAATCTGCGGCACTTGGTGCCAGTTGCTTCACGAGCAATCCCAGGGCCGCCAAGCTGGCGCTGGAAAAGTGAGCGGTATGTGGAGGAAAATTCGGATTTACAGGATGGACGTCGAGCACGATACCGCCTTCGCCAAACAGTGCATCAATACGGTCCGATAAACTGCGAGCGTGAAGACTCTGGGCCGTTCCTCCAATCAACACCGCACACAGCAGGCTACGCATAAGACCGCCGAATCGCATCGCTCCTCCTTATCTGCGCGGCAAGACATCAGACAGAAGACAGAAAGTCAACATAGCCACACCAGGCGCCAAGGGTCCCTGTTGCATGCACTGTATCAATCCGCTAATCAAAAGCTGACGGAGTGGCGGGTTACAGTTGGTGATCTGGGTAACTCAGAGAGGAGGACGATCATGACCGGTTTCACCAGGGCAAGAAAATGCTCTTCCCCTCTCAAGATACGTTTCTTGGCCATTCTCCTGCCCGCTGTACTCCTAGTTCGGTTAGTTGAACCATCCCTTGCGGGAGATCTGGTTCTCGATGATGTCAAGCACTACCTCTTGGCTGCCAAGACAGACGAGAACTTGTTAGAAGGTAGTGGGGATTTGTTAACCGGCGAGCCCGCAGAAGAAGCCCCTGCGGTCACAGAAGAGAAAAAAGAAGAAGTCTCACAGGAGGCCGCCGAAGCGCACAAGAAGCTTTTCGCCGAGAACCGTTTTCCTTCAGCGACTCTCTGCCGGACCTGCCACCCGGACCACTATCGCGAATGGTCAATATCGCAGCACGCCTATGCACAACTGAGCCCAGTGCTGCAGGCGATGCAAGGCTTAATCCTCAAACTCACCAATGGCACCGACGGTGATTTCTGCATCCGTTGCCATAATCAGGTGGGGATGAACTTGGGCGAACCGCTCTACATGAGCAGTATGGACCGGCATCCGACTTCGCGGGAGGGTATCACCTGCATCGTGTGCCACCGGCTTGACAAGAACTACGGTAAAATAAGCGGCCGGTTGGCGATCGTCGAGGGGAGCCTCTTTGACCCGGTGTATGGTCCCACTGGAAACGCGGAGCTTAAGCGCGTCCTGGCGAATCCGGATCAATACCGGGTCGTGACCAGTCCGGACAAACAAGGCCGGGCGATTCATACCGATGTCGTGCAATTCGCACCGATCACCACGTCTGCCTTCTGCGGCACCTGTCACGATGTAACCTTGGCGGACAACACTCGTCTGGAAGAAGCATTTAGCGAGTGGAAGAACTCGTCAGCCGCCAAGCAAGGGACCACATGCCAGGACTGTCACATGAGCACCCAGCCGGGTCTACCGGCAGGGTATGCCACCGCGCCGGCGGCGATCATCGGTGGGGTGCCGACTGCGCCGCGCAAACGGACCGACCACCGCTTCGCCGGTCCGGACTACTCGGTCGTCCATCCGGCTCTCTTTCCACACAACACGAAGGCGCAAGAGCTGGCAACGATTCGTGAATGGTTGACCTTCGATTACAAAGCCGGGTGGGGGACCAAGGCGTTTGAGGACAAAGTAGCGAAGGATTATCAGTTTCCACCGCGCTGGACTTCTCTAGATGATCGCCTCGATGCCCGCGCCATTATCGATGAGAACCTCAAGGTACTGGATGAAATCGCGGCAGAGAGAAAAAAGATTCTGCAGCTTGGGTACCGGCTTGAGGATGTCGTCGCCGAACGCGCTGACGAGAGCGGGATTCGTTTCAAGGTGAAAGTGCAGAACGGCACCTACGGACATAATGCTCCCACTGGTCTCGATAATGAGCGGATGGTCTTTCTCCAAGTCACGGTTACCGACAGCCAGGGAAAGGTGGTCTTCAAATCAGGCGACCCGGATCCCAATGGTGACGTCCGGGATCAGCATTCAACGTACGTCCAGAACGGCGAACTGCCGCTGGACCCGTATGTCTTCAGTCTACGGTCCCGGTTCATCGTCAACATGATACGCGGTGGCGACCGCGAGCAGGTGTCACCGATCAACATCTCGATTGATGCGCTCCCCTTCATTCGTCCGGAGACACGTCCGGCGATTTTAACCGGACGCCCGGCTTTCTCTCGCAAGCAAAAACGCGGGATCCCGCCGCTAGGCGAGCGCTGGGCAACCTACGAGGTCTCACGCGCCCAACTCGAAGGCAGTTCAGGGCCCTATACCGCCAATGTCAAACTCATTGCCGGAATGATCCCACCCAACCTGTTACATGTTATTCAAGTTGTCGGATTTGATTTTGACATGAGTCCGCGCGAAGTCGGCGCGGCTCTTACCGCCGGATATCAGACGTTGTGGGAACGGAACGCTACGCTGCAGACGACCAACTAAGTCACGCGGACTAGGGAGAAACGGTGAACCGCGGAGGGACCAATGTGCAGAAAACCCAGTCGGGGGGGAATAGGATGCTGGAGGGCATCGAGCGCAGTCCTCATCGCGTTGCTGTTTATCGGCGACATGCTGCCAGCGTGGGCCGACGAGAGCGAGTCGCCGAGCCGCCTTTCGGACAAGCCTACACCGCTTGACAAAACGCTCGAGAGACCGAAGCCGCTCGTGGAATTAGGAGTCCCTTTTCTCGGGACCGGGAAGCTGCAAGAAGGATTCACTCTGCCCGGAGGCGCGGTTTGGCAGCCGTCGTTCGTCCTCTTTGGCACCTACCGCACCGCAGTGCAGACATTCGATGATGGAAAGACCCGCTTCTCGCAATGGGCGAACCGTCTCGATATCTTCGGCAATATCCAATTGAGTGGCACGGAACGCATTTTGATCGGTTTGCGTCCCTTGGACAATCACCGTCAATACTTCGGCTACGAGTTTGAACCGAAGAAGAGGTTCAGCGACAACGGGGATGGCAGCGTCGAGATGTTGTTCTTCGAGGGAGAATTTGGTGAGATATTCCCCAATCTCGACCTGTATGACAGAAGGTCCCTGGATTATGGCTTCTCTGTCGGGAGACAGCCGCTGTTACTACAAGACGGCCTCCTGCTCAACGACCGGATCGATTCCCTCGGGATTGTGCGCAATAGCTTGCATACGCCGTGGACATCCGGTTGGCGCGTCGATTTCCTGTACGGCTGGAATTACATCCACCGTAACAATAACGAGCGGGATAATTCCGCACAGCTTTTTGCCCTGAGCACCTCAGCGGATTGGTACTGGACCACGGTTGATCTCGATGCCGTCTACCTCGACGCGAAAAAGAAAACCGGTTCCGCCGTCTATGGCGGCTTGGGTGCTACACAACGCGTGAACCTGTTGGGCAGGACGCTCAACTCTACCTTCCGTGTAGTCGGTTCCCAGGCGCTTGACCAGGAAACCCCGGAGACGAGTGACGGGGTCTTGTTCTTCACCGAACTGGGACTCACACCGCATGGCGGTCTGAACTGGTTGTACCTCAACGCCTTCTGGGGCATCGAGCGGTTCTCGTCGGCAGCGCGTGCGCCGGACGCTGGCGGTCCGCTTGGCCGGGTCGGCGTTCTCTTCGAGGCGTTGGGATTAGGGCGCTATCAGGCGGCGTTGGGCAACCGGGCGGATGACTCAGCCGGTGGAGCCCTCGGGTATCAGATGTTCTTTGACCAATTCCGCCGGCAACTCACCCTCGAAGTAGGAGGCCGGAAAGACACCAACGGCACCCGGCAAGATCGGGTCGCTTTTGGCGGGCGTCTTGAGCAAGCGATCGGCCATCACTTCATCCTTCGGTTCGATAGCTTCATCTCGACTGGTCCCCATCGTGGACCGGGTTACGGTGGGCGAACCGAATTGATGGCGAAATTCTAGAGAAGGGCAAAGATGGAGGGGTATGAGGAACCACGTCACGAGGGCAATGAAAACCGGCGGCATGGGCTGCATGATAGCCCTGGGCGTACTGCTTAGTGTGCGGACGGCGGCTGCTGGCCAAGACCCTGCCAAGATCGCGGGAGCTGAGGCATGCGGCGAATGCCACACGGCCGAGTTCGCCGCCTGGAAGGAAACACAACACTACGACACGTTTAACACGTTGCATCGCAAACCCAGGGCGCAAGCCATCGCCGAAAAGCTCGGCTTTACGTCGCTGAAACGTGAAAGTCTCTGTATCAATTGTCATTATACCAAGAAAGCAACGGCAGACGGCGAGCAAGTGATTTCGGGAATTTCCTGCGAATCCTGTCATGGCGCAGCAAAAGACTGGATCAACCTACACAGCGATTACGGCGGCAAGGGTGTGACCCGTGACCAGGAGACCCCTGCCCATAAGAAGCAGCGGCTCGAACAAAGCGCCGCCAAAGGGATGCTGCGGCCCGACCAGATCTACCTTGTCGCGGCCAACTGCTACCAGTGTCACACCGTCCCCAATGAAAAATTGGTCAACGTTGGTGAGCACAAGCCGGGGAGCAATTTTGAACTGCTGTCCTGGTTACAAGGTGAAGTTCGCCACAACTTCCTGAATGGGCACGCCAACGTCGAGGCGTCACCCGAGCGCAAACGCGTCTTGTATGTAATGGGCCAGGGCCTCGCTCTGGAATCGAACCTACGTGGCGTTGCCAAGGCGACTGAGAAGGCGGTCTATGCCACGGCGATGGCTAGACGTGTCGCGGCTGCGCAAGAGAACCTGAAAAAAATCAACGAAGCGGCAAGGATTCCTGAAGTCGAAAAAATGCTTGCCGCTGTGGAGAAGGTGCAGTTGAAGCTTAACAACGAGGCCGAGTTGCTCAAAGCCGCCGATCAAGTTGGGGAAGCAGCGAAACAGTTTGCCGTCAACAATGACGGGAGCAAGTTCGTGGCTCTGGACCCCCTGATGCCAGATTCCAGTCACTACAAGGGCAAGGTCTACAGCAAGTAGCGAAAGCGGTTGACAATGGCGCGCTGAAACTACGCTCGTGTCAACTCGTGTCAAGAAGAGAAGAAACCCTGGACCTCACACACGTACGCGAGCATTGTGAAGAAGAGGAGGCAGTAAGCCCGCCTCAGGAAGAAGGGGGCACAAGGGCAGCGGCGCCGGTGGCGATGCGTTTGACCTCGTCTTCATAAGCAAAGAAGATCAACGCCCGCAGCTTCTCCAAATCCTGCCGGGTGTCGAAATACACCCGGCTCGTGCCAAACACTGCGAGCGCCGCCTCGACCTCGAAGCCAGGAGACAGCAGCTTGGCCTGGTCCACTGCCAGGCGGGTCACTAAGGAATGCTTGCGGGTATCGCAAAACGCCCGCAAAAACCAATGGTCGGGGGTACCGATGTTGATGCCGAAATAGTACACGGCGTCCTTGTACTGAACCGGGCACGTGGCGGCGAAGGGGGAATCGGCGCACAGGCGTTTGATGGTGTCATACACTTGCAGTTCTTCGCCGGTGGTCACCAGCGAGGCACTGGCAATGAAATCGAAGAGAGTGAAGAACATATGACTGGTTTCACCGGCTAATTCGACCGCGGTGCGCCACTCGCTCTCTGTGCGGCAGGTCTTAAGCAGAGCTGTGCGAAGCTGCTCGGAATGAACGATATCGGCACCCGAGTGGACGACAAAGAAGCGGGTTGCCTCCGATGAGAGTTTGAGGGGTCGCAAGCCAGCGATCATCATTTCACACGCCGGCCCGAACCAGAGTTCAATAGCGTATAACGTTGCCAGGGCGCGATGGACAGGGCCTTCCCGGCAAATGGTAGTGATCTGCCGTGCGGCCTGCACGCCAGGTGAACCTTCATCCCATTGCTCGATTTTCTCCGGTTCCAGCCCCATCGCGCGAATGAATTGACGAAACAGCGCCGGGTGGAGTCGCTCGATGTCGAGATCGCCATGTTCTTCGTACAGGTTGCTGACCAGCAACAACCGCGACTTCTCATCCTGGACGTGACTGATGGCTGCAGCCAGGAACAGGGGGAACTCGCGGCATAAGGGGTAGAACTCGCGCGCCAGCGTCAGGGCAATGGACTCGTTGGGCGCGCTGCCACTGGCAAAGCGCTGCATCGCCTCGCTTTTCTGTACCGCGTACTCCAAAATCACGCGA
>JBGPOI010000013.1:0-24016 GCA_041487975.1 Binatia bacterium
CGCTTCGCTCAGGGTGACACGCGAGTGTGCCAATCTCGTGAAGTTTGATTTAGCGCAAGTCCGTGGAAAGGAGCAAGAGCCGGGGAGGCTCTCCTAACTTATGCAGTTTTAATCTAGACCGTCCTCAGGGCTAGATAGACAGGAGTGAGCGTTCCCCAGAGAGCGACGACGACCTGAATCTCATCTGCCTAGCGTTTCACAGGTCAAGTCACAGGACTTAATTGGAGCAATTGACGCCGATTCTCCAACGCCTCTGCCACTTCCAGGAGGCTAGCTCGGCGTGCGAGCAAAATCGCGCGGCGAAGGGTCTCGTCGTTAAGTTCGCTTGGAGAACGCTCCCGTGTCTGCGGATAAAGTTCTTCCGCAGGCTTGATCTGAACTGCCGGATAACCAAACTGGTCCCCGGTTAGATCCAGGTCGAGAAGTTGATCGTCGATCCGAACGCGGTTAAACCAATGACTGATTCCGTGAACGTTTGCGCTGACGAGAGAGCCGCCCAACGTTTCCCAAACGATTGCCGTAGCGGCAGCACAATGACCGGAGCTAGGCACGTCGCTTTGCTGGCCGTTCCAGGCTGTGTCAGGCGAAAAGCTCTTATCAAGCCGAGCACGAAGCTCCAACAACTCTGTTCTTAGCCTGTCCACGTCAATCCTTTTTTCCATTGACCTTTTCACAGATATCCTAACGGCTGTCTAGCTCTCGTCAAGATTCTCTGAACCTTTTCTATCAAGTGGGTTTTCTAAGTCCAGAAGCTATATTTTCTGGTCTAGCGCAAATTCGCGGAAAGGAGCAAGAGCCGGAGAGGCTCTCCTAGCTTATGCAGTTTTAATCGAGACCGTGCTCAGGGTTAGCTTGTAAGCAGAGAAGAGCCACGTGCATCAGTTCATTAAGTGATGATTTATTCGCAAAGGTTCTCTGAGGTTGTTGAATTCGAAAGCCAGATCTCGATAGTCAAAAGGAGCGTCGCAACCATGAATGGCCCTGTGGTGGTTGGGACAGATCAGAATCATGTTCTTTATCTCATCCTTTCCACCCCGACTTAACCAATGGATATGATGGCCATGACAGAGCGATTCCCTATATCTATCCATCGGGTCCCAGAGACAAATCTGACACTTGCCTTGATACAACTCCTGGAGTTCTTGCACGAATTGTTTGTTCCGAGTAGGAGCTTGCTGGAACAAGTACGCA
Organism: Binatia bacterium; assembly: GCA_041487975.1. GTDB lineage: Bacteria > Desulfobacterota > Binatia > Bin18 > Bin18 > JACQEL01. Next base: position 1,192 of record JBGPOI010000013.1, read on the forward strand.
CGCCGTTCCCATGCGATACCGTATTCCTCTTCGCGAACGAGACCTTCAACCGCTTCTTCGTCACCCAAAAGCAAAGCCGCTTCTAATCTCTCCTCTGGAAGTAAACGGGCTCGTGGCTCTAGAGGAAGGTTACGAGCAACTACGGTCAGAATACGATGGTCTTCCTGAGTAATAATCCTAACGGCAGCGTTACCCTGGAAAGATTGACCAAGAACAGGGGCGTTGGCCCGGCAGGACAGACCCCGAATGATCTGTTCGACACTTGGTTGCCCTTCGACCTTGAAATATCTGGATCTGCGGAGATCTCCCCAGACGCGATAGCGTCCGTAACGAAAGTTGGGTGGGTTGAGAGTGTTCGCTCGAACCACCAATTCAGCGGCTAACACATACCGCCCATCTAAAGCCCTGGTAAAAGCCCAAAGGCTATCGCCAAGATCAATCTGATGCATCAACGGATTGGCCTGGTTCAGGTGGTAACCAGCCCCCATATCCAGGTCACGGCGATAATTATCCCTACGCCAATAGTACAAAAGAGGCACGAGATGGAGCCCTGAAAAAGAACCGAACGTCCTCTCTTATGACCCCAGGATGTAACAGGTTCCGAGAGGAAACTACGGTCGTGGAATACAGAGCACATCATCAGAGGTTACGTCAAGCGGAACTGAGACCTACAAGAGAGAGGCGCTGGACAAACAGTCAAGAGCAGCCTTGAGCGCATATCTGTAAGCGGTGTATAGATAATCGCTAGGGAGGGACGACTCATGGCAGGACGACTCGACGGCAAAGTGGCACTGATTTCCGGAGCGGCTCGGGGTATGGGAGAGTGCGAGGCAAGGCTGTTCGCACGCGAAGGTGCAAAGGTCGTGCTGGGTGACGTGCTCGAAGAGCAAGGACGAAAAGCGGCTGCCGAAATCAATCAACAAGGCGGAGCAGCCACGTTCGTGCGTCTGGACGTGACCGTAGAGCGCGACTGGCAGCGAGCCGTCGAAACCGCCGAGCGGACCTACGGCAAATTCAATGTGCTGGTCAACAATGCCGGCATCGTACGCATGGCGCCGCTTGACGAGACCAGCCTGGAGGCGTGGAACGAGGTGATCAACGTCAACCAGACCGGCGTGTTCTTGGGTATGAAGCACGCGGTTCCGGCAATGCGTCGGGCTGGTGGTGGTTCGATCATCAACATCTCTTCGGTCGCCGGTCTCATTGGCTTGCCAAACATTCCAGCCTATCAAGCCAGTAAGGGCGCGGTACGACTCCTGACCAAGCATGCCGCGATCCAGTACGCCAAAGACAAGATCCGGGTGAACTCGGTCCACCCAGGTCGCATTGAAACGCCGATGACCGCGAATCTCACCCCTGAACGACGACAACTGGTTCTCAGCCTGACGCCGCTGGGGCGGGACGGCAAACCCGAGGAAGTGGCGTATGGTGTGCTCTATCTGGCGTCGGACGAATCTTCGTTCGTGACTGGCTCAGAGTTGGTCATCGACGGCGGGTACACGGCCCAGTAGTCCTGCATGGAGGAACAGAAAGTGATACCGAAAGTATTCTATCGTCCCGGCTGAAGCTCCTGCGCCAAAACGAAAGAGTTGCTTTCGTCGTGGGGGGTCGCCTTTGAGCCCGTGAATGTGGCAGGAAATCCCGCTGCCCTAGAGGAACTGAAGCGCTTAGGCGCGCCGCTGGTTCCGGCCGTAGCGGTGGGTGAGCGTATCGTCCACGGCTGGAATCCACGTGGTTTCGCCGAACTCGTGGGTGTCCCTTATACCGAAGCACCCCAGCTCGCACCTGTAGAACTTGCTGAGCGTCTCGACCGCATCGTGCAGGCGACCCAACGCGCCCTGCGACAGGTGCCACCGGACCGGATCGGCACACGGACTCCGGGAGGTGAGCGGACCATCCGCGACCTGGGCTACCATATTTTTCGTTTGAGTCTCGTCTTCCGCGATGCAGCCGCGGAAGATCGTTTTCCCGAAGCGTGGCTTCTGGAGAAGGTACCAGCCGAACTCAGCGACGGTCAGGAAATCGCCAGCTACGGGACTCGCGTGCGTGAACAATTGGTGCAGTGGTTCGCAGAGCATGCCGGTGAGTCTTTCTCACGACCCATTCAGACTTACTACGGTCCACAATCTCTGCATGCTCTTCTCGAACGCACGGCGTGGCATGCCGCCCAACACCTACGCCAAGTCTATGCGCTTATCGAGGGAATAGGCGTAACGCCCGATCGGCCATTAACAACAAAGGACTATGCAGGACTGCCGCTGCCGGCCGCGATTTGGTAGGTAGCTACCCTTTGAGTTTTTTTACTGCCTCGGTCAGTTCCGGAACTGCTTTGAACAAATCAGCAACGAGACCGTAATCCGCCACGCTGAAGATCGGTGCCTCGGAGTCTTTGTTAATGGCAACGATCACCTTGGAGTCTTTCATCCCGGCCAGATGCTGGATCGCTCCGGAGATCCCGACGGCGAAGTAGAGTTCGGGCGCCACCACCTTGCCGGTCTGTCCTACCTGCAAATCGTTGGGCACAAAGCCTGCGTCTACCGCCGCACGGCTCGCTCCCATCGCCGCTCCTAGAGCATCGACCAGCGGCTCCAGATACGTAGTAAAGTTTTCTCCGGACTTGAGTCCACGCCCGCCGGAGACCACGATGCGGGCTTCGGTCAAATTGGGGCGGTCGGATTTGGTCTCGTTGAACGCCACAAATTGCATCTTCTTGGCTGCGGCACCTAGGTTCACGCTGACTTTTTCGATCTGCGCCTGCCCGCCAGGCTGGGCCGCATCGAAGGCCGTGCCGCGCACGGAGACCACTTTCACCGGCCCGTCGAGCGATACGGTGGCTATAACGTTCCCCGCATACATCGGTCGCTTGAAGGTGCCATCGGCGTTGATCGCAACCACGTCAGTCGCCATGCCTACGCCAAGGCGCGCGGCTACGCGAGGCAAGAGATCTTTCCCGATTGCGGTCGATGTCGCCAGCAATAAGGAAACATCATTGGCTTTGATGAGTTGTTCCAGCGTCGCGGTATAGGTATCGGCCAGATAGTTAGCCAAGCCTGGATCATCAGCCACGAGGACTTTGGTCACCCCGTATCCCGCGACTTCCTGCGCGAGAGTGTCGATACCTGACCCCAATACCACCGCCAGACAATTGCCGCCGAGTTTGCTTGCCGCTTCTTTTCCGGCCTGCAAGGCGATCAGTGTGCTCTTGGGGAATTTTCCTTTCTGGTGTTCAGCAAAAACCAGCACATTGCCCATGGGGTTCTCCTTAGATAACTTTCGCCTCGGTATGGAGGAGGTCCAGCAACTGTTGCACGGTCTCCACCTTCTTTCCGCCTGTTTTCTTGACCGGTGGGTCCATCTTCTGGACTTTGAGACATGGAGTGGTATCAGCGTTCAGCTCTGCCACAGGGATTTCTCTGATCTCTTTCTTACGCGCCTTCATAATGCCCGGCAGTGAAGCGTAGCGGGGTTCGTTCAGACGTAGGTCGGCAGTAATGATCCCGGGCAGAGAGAACCCGACGGTCTCTAAACCGCCATCCACCTCACGGATGACCTGCGCGGATTGCTGATCTGCAGCCAGCTCGACCTTAGAGGCAAAAGTCGCCTGCGGCCAATCAAGCAGCGCAGCCAACATTTGCCCGGCTTGGTTCGAGTCGTCATCGATGGCCTGTTTCCCCATCAGCACGAGTTGTGGACTTTCCCGCTCCACAAGCTTCGCCAGAATCTTGGACACCGCGAGAGAATCGAGAGCTTGCTCACATAATACTAAGAGCGCCCGGTCCGCGCCCATCGCCAAGCCGGTGCGCAGTTGTTCGGAAACAACCTTCGTGCCGATGCTTGCCAGCACGACCTCACTCCCGCCGAGCTTCTCCTTGATACGCAGAGCCTCTTCAATGGCGATCTCGTCAAAGGGATTGATGACATACTTGATGTTGTCGGTGACAATCCCTGACCCATCGGGCTTCACCCGAATCGTGGTTTCCGGGTCAGGAACCCTTTTGACCGTGACTAGAATTTTCACTCCAACATTCCTCCTGTCGTGTCGGTCGTGTACTTCAGCGTGTTGTCGCCCCTGTGTCAAGCGCGCTGATGAAGAACTGTCAAAAAACCGGCATGACACTCCACGGACGACCTGCCCTGCTCCTCAGCAGAGGAGATAGAATAACCTTCTCTTCTCTTTTTGCGGGAGGAGGCAGCGGTAGAGATTACACGGTATGCTCAGGCGTTGTAGCCCAAGCGGCTCGAAAGCTCGCGGCCGGCCTTGATGATCAGCGGGGAGATCTCTTGTTCAATACGTCCAGTGGGGATGCGATATGCCGGCCCACTCACGGCTAAACTGCCGACCACCGTGCGGGTATAGTCCTTAATCGGCACCGCAATTGTACGCACGTCAGTGAGATACTCCCCGTCATCGATCGCGTATCCTACGCTGGGCACTTTCTTGAGTTGCTCCATGAGGATGTGGCGGTCCGTTATGGTACGTTCAGTATACTGCCCTAAGCCATCGGGAAAACAGCGTTGGATCTCCTCATCCGGCTCAAACGCGAGATGCACCTTCCCTGCCGCTGTGCAGTGTAAAGGGAGGTTTTCACCGACATGAGAAACAATGCGCACGGGCTGATCTGATTCCACCATGTCGAGGGGAACAACCTTTCCCTTGCGCATAACCGCCACGTAAGCACTCTCTCGACACGCCTTCACAATCTCGAGCATGATCGGTCGGGCTTGCTGTAGGAGTCCCATATGTTGGAGGTAGGTCTGTCCGATTTGCAGACACTTCGTTCCCAAACGGTAGTTCTCGGTGGAGCGATTCTGTTCGATATATCCACGCGCTTCCAGGGTTGCTAAGATGCGGAAGACGTTGTTTTTGTGCAGCTTGAGCCTTTTGCTCAGTTCGGTGACCCCAAGTTCGCCATCACCATGGAACTGTTCAAGCACATCCAACGCGTGCGCGACCGCTTGAATGACGTAATTGCTTTTCTCGCGTCGCACCATGGTTCCTCCTTATTCGCCGCTGAAGCAAAAAACGTTCTAATTTATAGTCGATAAATGTTCCTTTTGTCAACACGGTTTTATAGAAAGCAAATAGTGGTGCAGGAAAGGGCAATAGGACCAAACCACACAAGGGTGCAGACTTGCAAGTTGTTTTACTCTTGCGTAAGGGAAAGAGAATGCAAGAAGAGACAGTTTTTGATCTTATTAGACCGGAAGGACGCTTCCCTGTTGTTTTAACCTGCGAGCACGCGTCTTGCGAGATACCAGCAGAATATCAGGGACTCGGTGTCAGTAAAGAAGAAATCCGCCGTCACATCGGCTGGGACATTGGGGCGCGGGCAGTAGTGGAGGCGCTGGCCTTGGCACTCGACGCGCCGGCAGTATGCTCGCGGTATTCGCGTTTGTTGATCGACTGTAACCGCGAGCTCTCCGATCATGACTTGATTGTCCCGGCCAGTGACGGAACCAGGATACCAGGCAATCAAAATCTGTCGATCGAAGAACGCCGCAAACGTATCGTTCAGTTTTATCAGCCGTACCATGAGGCGATTGATCGATTGATGAGCGCAACAGAAACCGAGAATCTGACCTTGCTGAGCATCCACAGTTTCACACCAGTATTAGGCAAAAGCGAACGCAAGTTTGATCTGGGGATCTTGTTCGACCGTTACGAAGATCTAGCGCAGGAGGTTGGCCAGCGCCTCGGCCAGTGTGGGTACAAGGTTCACTATAACGAACCCTACTCAGGTTATGACGGTCTCATCTTCAGCGCCCGTAATCATGGCGAACGACACCAAGTTGTGTATCTCGAACTCGAAATCAATAATAGCCTCATCGCCGATCCGGAGCGTGCCGCGCAGATGGGAAAGACGATGGGGACGATGTTTCAGGAAATTTTTTCTAACAGAATCGACAAGTAATAGGCATCAAGACGAAGGAGGGGAGCAATGCGCATTATCCTGATTGGCCAAGCAGCCTTTGCAGAGAAGACGCTCGATAAACTCGTGACCCAAGGTGAAGACGTTTTGGCGGTGTTCTGCCCTCCTGATGCACCCGGAGGAAAGTTCGACCCGGTTAAGCAGCGTGCTTTGCAGCTTGGCATTCCGGTGCAGCAACATAAGACCTTGAAAGGACCAGAAGTCCGAGAACAGTTCGTCTCTTTGCAAGCCGACCTGGCGATCCTGGCTTTTGTGACGCAGATCGTTCCTCCAGCGGTCTTTAGTGTGCCACGATTGGGCAGCATCTGTTTTCACCCTTCGCTCCTGCCGAAGTACCGTGGTCGCAGCGCGATCAACTGGGCGCTGATCAAAGGAGAGAGCAAAACCGGTGTCTCGCTCTTTTGGGTAGATGAGGGGATCGATACCGGCCCGATTCTCTTGCAGAAGGAAGTCCCAGTCGACCTGGATGACACAACCGGAACGCTGTACTTCAACAAACTTTTTCCTGTGGGGGTGGAAGCGATAGGCGAGGCGGTAGATCTGATTAAAGCCGGAAATCCGCCCCGCATCGTGCAGGACGAAGCAAAGGCGAACTACGATCCGCCTTGTGGCGACGAGCATGCGCGCATCGACTGGTCCAGACCAGCGCAAGAAGTCTACAATCTCATCCGCGGTTGCGATCCCCAGCCTGGCGCGCACACCATCTGGCAAGGGAAGATGGTGCGATTCTATGACTGCCGTCTGCAGCGCACTGCCCATACGACATCCCCGGGGCAGATTATTGAGATTGGCGCAGAGAGTATGAGGGTAGCTGTTCCCGATGGTGCAATCATCGCCAGCAAGGTACGCGGAGCAGGAGGAAAGGTCACCGCCGCGGAATTCGCTAAGCAGACAGGATTAAGTGTCGGTGCTCAATTGACCTGAGACTGCGTCACCGCCGGTTCAACAAACTCAAGTTCCACAAGAAGCTGGCCCAGCTCAACCAGTTCTCCAGGCGCAACATGGACCTTCTTTACTCGGGCGGCACCCTCGGCAGAGAGGGTGTTTTCCATTTTCATGGCTTCAAGTAGCACCAGCGCCTGTCCGGATTCGACCGTTGCACCTTCAGTAACCAACACTTGCAGGATTTTCCCGGGCATCGGAGAGCGCACTTCTGGATCTAGCCTCCCTGCCTCACGCTGTCGGGTGCGTAATTTCTTTTCTTGTGCTTGGGTAAATTCGTAGACGTTTCCTGCGATTGCCACCAAAGTGCGTGTCCCGTCGCTCGCGACGTGCACACGCAGCGGCTTCCCATCAACCAGTAAGGTCAGGATGCCATCCCGAGCCGACAGCAGGCGCGCGCGCAGCGACTGGCCATTGATCACCGCCGCATATTCGTCTCCGCTCTGGGTATATTCTACCGTGAGCGCGGTACCACCTAACTGCAGGGTTGTCTTCATCGAGCAACTCTCAACGAGGTCAAGTTCCCAGTCTCCAACCGCCGAGTTGGCGCCAGGGAGTGTTGGCGATAGCCTGGACGGTAGGTGTTTCTGTACGGCTCCTCCGCGCTTGGCTCAGGGTCGCAGCCAGCGCAGCCTCAAGGACGTGCATCGCGCTTTGCGGCTGCCACTGCGGGAAGTGCTCGGCGATGAATCCGGTGTGGGTCTCCGCGGCAACGAACGCCGGATGAGCGATCAGATCGAGCAGAAAAGCGATATTTGTCGTTGGACCGAGCACGACGCACTGGCGCAACGCCGCCTCCATGCGACGACGAGCTTGCTCACGATCCGGCCCCCAGGTAGACACTTTGGCGATCAGCGGGTCATAGTACACTGAGACCTCAGTGTGCTGTTCGACCCCGGCATCGACTCGTACTCCAAGCCCAGATGGGGCGTGCCAGACCAGGACCTTGCCCGGCGATGGGAAGAATCCATGCGCTGGGTCTTCGGCATAGACCCGGCACTCGAAAGCGTGTCCGTGCCCTCGCACCTCGTCCTGTTTCAATCCCAGCCGCTCACCGGCAGCGATATGGATCTGTTCGCGCACTAGATCAAGCCTTGTCACCCATTCGGTGATCGGGTGTTCTACTTGGAGCCGCGCGTTGACTTCGAGGAAATAGAAGCGTCCCTGATTATCAAGGATGAATTCTACGGTGCCGGCGTTGTAGTAGCCTGCCGCTTTCGCCACCTTGAGTGCCGCTGCGGTCATTTCTTCACGCAGCCGCTCAGACACTGCCGGAGAGGGGGTTTCCTCCAAGATTTTTTGATAGCGTCGCTGGATCGAGCATTCGCGTTCGCCGAGATGGATGAGAGAGCCATGCATATCTCCGAGGATTTGCACCTCCACATGGCGAGGCCGCTCCAGGTAACGTTCCACATATACTGTTCCCTCAGTAAACGCGGCGGTCGCCTCACGTTCGGCGGCAGCCATCGCTTCGACTAACTCTTTGTCCTGCCGCACGATACGCATGCCTTTGCCTCCGCCACCAGCTGCGGCCTTGATGAGGAGCGGATAACCAAGGGCACGCACTTGTTCGCGCAGTATTGCTGGATCAGATGACGGCTGCTCCAGAGCTGGCACCACCGGAACGCCGAGCTTCGCTGCGGTCCGCCGGGCAAAGATTTTGTTGCCGACCGTGGCAAGCGACTCAGGCGACGGCCCAATAAAGGTCAGACCGGCATCGCGCACAAGCCTGGCAAAGGCTGCATTCTCCGACAGAAAACCATACCCTGGATGGATAGCCTGGGCGCCTGTGTAGTGGGCAGCCTGGATAATCACCTCGGCATTAAGGTAGCTCGCACTGGCTTGGGCGGGACCAATGCACACCGCCTCATCAGCAGCAGGCACATGAGGGGAGGAAACATCAGCCTCGGAATAGACTGCAACCGTGGCGATGCCCAACTCACGGCAGGTACGGGCGATGCGGATAGCGATCTCTCCACGGTTGGCAATGAGGATCTTGTGCAGCATCGGCATTGTTCTCTGCTTCTCAAAAACTAGGCATCAATCGTCGCGCTCACCTGGTTCGTATAAACACTCTCGCCCCAGGCGTTCGATGCAGATCTCGGCCGTCCACGGCAGCATCAGCGAGCCGCAGCGAGAGTCACGGTACATGCGCTCCAGCGGCAAGGGTCTCAGGATGCTCTGCCCACCGCACGTGCGGACCGCTAATGTCGCCATGCGGTTGCAGGTTTCCATGACTGTATATTGTGTGGCGTAAGCGCGCAGTCGCGCTTCCTTACCGGGGTCCGGTCCGGCCTCAGCAATAGCCGAGAGAAACAGGGCACGCGCGCCTTCCAACATAATCTTGAGTTCTGCCACCGCCGCCTGTTTGAGGGGCTGCCTCCGGCGCTTCTCTCGCATGGGGGGAATTTCGCCACGCAGATAGGCGACGGTGAAATCGTAGATCGCCTGGCACAGTCCCATGTACGACGGCGTCAGCGTCAGAAACATATGCGGCCAACGCAACGCCAATTGGTGGTAGACCCCGGATGGCATGAGTTGCAGGTCATTGGGAATGAAGACATCTTTCATCAGTAGGGTGCGCGACACCGTGCCGCGCATGCCCAATGGGTCCCAATCACCCACGATCGAGAAGCCTTCGGCATCTTTGGGAATAGCGAGAAACAACGTGTCACGCGCCGACGCGTCTGGCTTGTCTTCAGTCGCCAGTATGACGTAGTAGTCGGCAGCGCCGGAAAGCGAGGCGAAGATTTTCCTGCCATTGATCAGCCAGCCATCTCCGTGACGGGTGGCGATGGTGGTGAAAGCCTGTTTGCCCGCGGCGGCTTGGTTGCCTTCCGAGAAAGGCTGGGCATGCAGCGCACCGTCCTGGACCACGCGGCGATATGCCGCGGAACGACGTGCGGCATGAGTAGCCTGTACGTCATCAGGTAGCCTAAGACCGTCTATCATGCTGCCGATCCACATCGTCGTGGCACAATGCATGTTGAGTGTCAGAGCCGTGGTCACACAGTAGCGCGCCATCTCCGCCGCAACCAGACAATAGGTCTGGTAATCGGCGCCCCAGCCGCCTTCGGACTCAGGGATGCACAAAGCCAACAGGTTGTGCGCACGTAGATCAGCGTAATTTTCAAAGGGAAACGAGGCTTCGCGGTCGTACTTCTCGGTGCGGGGAACGAATTTTTCCCGGGCAAGAGTGCCAACCAAATTAATCAGCTCTTGTTGCTTTGGCGAGAGGTTAAACAGCATGAGGTAACGTCCAGTAAGATCGTTCTCCTTTTTCTGCACTCCGCTACACGAGTTCTCCTTGGAGAACCCCTTTGTCAACGATAACCTCACCGTCAAGCGCGATAGTACAGCCGCGCATCGGCAGATCGAAGTGGCCTTCGGTATACCGGCCAGCCGTCTCGTTGGCGCCGGTGGAAAACAAAAAGTTGCCTGCGAACGCCCGTGCCTCGGTACCATTGACGTGGGCTTTATCGTAGCAGAGCAGCGTATCCCACCGCGCTTTGGGGTTCATGCCCCATCCCGCATGACTGACGGCGTAGGCGTTGCGGTCGCCCCAGGCCGACATGTAACTCTCGAACAAAGCAGCATCGACTCCCGTCCCTTGCACCTCGACGATGAAATCGTTCGCGATAGTCAAGGTCACCGGTGTCTCTATGTAGCGTTTGAAGGTCAGGTTGAGATCTCCAGGCGCCAACACTAACCTGCCGTTCACCGCGCCGCTTTTGGGGAAGCACAGGCAAAGCCCACCGGGCCAGTGCGCAATCATACCGGGTCGATTGGCGAATCCCCACGAGCCGCCAATAGGGGCACCTTCAACCTGGATGGCCAGGTTGGTACCGGCGGCAGAGGTTATTTGCATCTGCTTGGCACTGCGGAGCTTCTTCAGACCAGCTCTTACTTTTTCTTGCATGGCAGGGTCGGAAGGCAGTCGCTCCAATACCTCAGGGTGTTCGTTGGAAACCATCAGTACACGGGCCCCACTCTGCAAAATCTTGGGGAGTTCAGTCGCATGCAGCAGCCCTTCAAGCGTAAGGTCTACCACCAGCGTAGAGGAAGCCAGCGCCGCAAGCACCGGCGCCAGATTGCCGATGGCCTGAGAAGCGCCGGTTGAGCGGACGGGAACTGGCGCGGTCTGGCGCGGTGTCGGCACAACGACATGAAACGCCCGCGCTCCGAGCAAACCCAGCGCGAGTTCGCTCAGATGGACATTGATCTGCCGGCTTTGGCTCTCAGAAAGAATAGCGACCGCATCGCCCGATTGCACCCCGCACAGCGCAAACTCGTGCTTGAATGCTTCAATCCACTTGGCTTCGATCCGATCGGCGAACATATCGTCCTCCCTTTCTCTCGCAAAGGTTACGCTTTCTCCAATCCGCAATCATCAATCGGTGCTACCAATCCCCGCCTGCGCCGCCCCCACCAAATCCACCTCCACCAAACCCGCCGAAGCCACCACCACTGCCGCCGAAGCCGCCTCCACCGAACCCGGAGCCGCCAAAACCACCACCCTCATACCTCGCCCCACCAAAGCGGGTATAGCGCGAACGACGCGTGCCCGTAAAGGCCGCAACAACCAAGCCCAGCGCGATCAGCGCAAAGACCAACAGCATCCAGGATGGAGGAGCTTCCGCTCCGGTCCGGGTGCGAGCACGCGGGACTTGACCTTCGCTCAGGCGGACTCCGTACTCCGCGGCGATCAGGTCGGCCATGACCTGGGTGCCAGCAAGGATACCGTGAGCATAGTCCCCCTGCTTGAAGTACGGCACCACGTATTCGTCGCGAATCTCACCAACCTTGCCGTCAGGCAGAATCCCTTCCACGCCGTAGCCGGTGACGATGAACATCTTGCGATCTTTGGTCGCCACCAGGAAGACAACGCCGTTGTCTTTGCCCTTTGCTCCAGGCTTCCAGGCTTCGGCAACTTTGAGCGCGTAGTCGAAAGTGCTCAGCGGTTGGGTGGTCTCGACTGTAACGATGGCAATCTCCGCACCGGTCTTGTCTTTGAGTTCCTGGAGCAGACGAGTGAGTTGCTCACGCGTGGACTGCTCAATGACCCCGGCAAAATCCGAGACTAATCCCTGAGGAGCGGGAATCTTGATGTCTTCGCCGCCGGCAGCTTGCAACAGCCCGAGAACGAACAGGCAAGCGAGCAAGAGCTTCCCCAGGTTAGCCATGGGTCGATGAAACGTGTGAAGGGAGGAGATCAATCACCGCAACTATCTGTTGCACCTCGGCCAGATAGTCACGAAAGAAGTCGGCAATAGGCGTCCCGGGCCACTGCTGTTGGCCCGCTCGGATGGCGATAAGCTGGCGCATCCGCGGAAAAGTGTGCTGGAAGTGCTGCGCAAATTGATCGAGCACCTCCACGTAGGTCAGCAGGCCCGTCTTGCCGCGCAAACGGATGAGGTTGCGCATGAGGATGAGAAACGTCTTGAGCGAGTCGAGCATCAGGGCCCGCAGGCGCGGTTGATCTGCGGCACACTCCAGATACAACGCCCGCAAGCGCAGCAACTTACTGCGCGCTTCATGTTCAGCCTGAAAGCGCAGATGTCGCGTGTCGATCTCCAGATCGCGAAACACTTCCTCGCCCCACAGCAAACGATGCTGGTCTTTGATGTCGTGGAATTCCATGGGGAAGACGTCACGGCCGCGCTGCAAAAACTCCCGATCCAGCAGCAGCGGCACGGCAAATCCCAGGGTATGCCAGGCGGCAATGCGCGGTTGGAGTTTCCCCAGCACCTCGAACCGCGCCTCTTTCACCACGATAGCAATGTTGAGGTCCGAAGTGCCAGGAACAAAATTGCTTCCCGCGCCACTACCGTAAAGGGCTACCGCAACTAGCTCATCGGCAAGGAGGTGGCGCAATTCTTGAACAAATTGGCCGAGAATTTTTTCAGTCTGAGGGTCAAGCACACTCGCCTCGGTTCGACGGCAGTGCGCAGGAGTATACGACCCACGTAGGTCCAAGTAAACGTTGGCCGCTTGCGCAAGATGGTTGAAGTGCTATAGCACCCGCGGTGATCACTGAATTTCTTATCGCCCTACAGTTCTTGACGATCATCCGCGTCAAGCAAACGCTGCCATTCGGCGAAACCGATTTAGGCAGAGCCGGGGTCTTTTTCCCGTTGGTCGGCCTCTTGGTCGGGGCCATTGTCTGGGGTCTGGACCAAGGCTTTCGCTCTTTCTGTCCCTCGGCGTTATCAAGTGTTTTTTTGGTGGCGGTGTTGGTGATATTAAGTCGCGGGTTTCATCTTGATGGTCTCGCGGACAGCACGGACGGTCTCTGCGGGAGCAGCGATCGGCAACGCAGTCTGGAGATTATGAAAGACAGCACCATCGGCACGTTCGGCGCGCTTGCCGTAGTTGTCGTCCTGCTTCTCAAAGTGCGTTCTCTCGATCTGCTGCAGGGAGGATACAGAGGGGTAGCCCTTATCCTAGGACCGATGCTCAGCCGCTGGGCATGCGTGGTGATGGCATACACGTCCCGGCCAGCCCGAGCCGAGGGACTGGGGGCGACGTTCGTGCGCGGGACGCAGTTCCGCGAGTTTGGTTTGGCCAGTGTGTTCACGCTGGCCGTGGTTTTCTCCTTGATGGAGATTCTCGGCTTAGTGGTGTTCGTCCCTCTCGCCGCGCTGATCTTGGGCTTCACCCTCTATTGCAACCACCGGCTCGGCGGGGTCACCGGCGATACGCTCGGCGCCCTCGGGGAGTTGGTGGAAACCGCGACATTGTGTCTCTTCGTGTTACTAGAGACAGTCGTCACTGGACATTAGCGTCTGCCGGCTAAGAAGACACGCGCCGCCTGCGGTCCTTTCTCTCCTTCTTCCAATTCAAAAGCAACCGGCATCCCCTTGCTCACGTCATCGAAAGAAAGCCGGTCGAGCGCATCACGGTGAAAGTAGATCTGGCGATCGCCGTCAGTCTGAATGAACCCATACCCTTTGGCACGGAACACGCGCGCGATCGTGCCCATAGGACGGAGACCGGGTTCTTTCACGAAACGTTTCCGGCTCTGATGATAGGTGCTGACCTCACGCTCAGCCGCGGCGAGCGCCATTCGCAGAACGTCGGGGATTTCCGCCCCGCTTTTCTTCACGGTTAAGGTCCGGCCTGACATGGAGAGCACGATCTGGACCCGATTGTCCCCGAGATGATGGTGCGGGTTGTGGGTGATCGTTACCCGGGCGTGGGTGATTTCGTTCGGGTAACGTTCAAGCTTGGCAAGCTTCCGTTCGATGAGTCCACGCCAGCGTAGCTGAACTTCAGTTTTCCGTCCTTCGACATCGAGTTGCATAGCTCCCCCTTATGAGTGTGGTTATCTTCCCTGAATCAGTTGCTCGCTGGGTTCGAGTTCTACGCAAGAGTACAAATTATACCAACTCGCGCGGCGGAACAAACCAGGCAAGAAAGCAAAAAGACGAGATCCAAAGATGTAGGGAGAGGAGGAGAAAGAGGGAGGGGAGGAAAGTGCCCCCTGGCACGTCAGGGATGCGGGCAGGGGGGCTAGTGTAGGAAAGAATTAAAGCTGCATCCCGGCAAGCTCTTTCTCGTTTGTGACAATGTTGACCAGGGCTTGGCCTTGTCCGGCCTGGAGCAGGGTTTGTTCCACCTTCCACTTCTTCAGTGCATCGCGCAAACGACCAGGATGAATGCCGAGGATCTCGCAGATGTTCTCAAAAGAGAAAAACCACTGCGAGTCTTTGGAGTCGATCCACTCTTCAGCTTCTTGAAAGAGTCGGCGCTCATGTGGCTTTCTCGCCAGAAGATAGGTCTGGAAACAGTGGACCGCATCCTCTAACATGGCCAGCAGCAGACGTTTCTCTCCCTGAGGAGGCTTTCTGCCGAGCAGGCTAAAGAACTGCTCCGGCAAGAGGGTGTCGGGCTCAAACATATGGCGTATCTCCTCTGAATTGGCAAGGGCTTTGAGCAAGAATGATGTAGCAACATAGCGAAAGCCAGGCTATAAGTAAAATAAAAAAAGCTTTATTAAAGTATTAGAATTATGCATATTGAGACGCTCAAGGTCTTCTGTGATTTGGCTGAGAACGGGAGTTTTTCTCTCGCGGCTTCGAAGAATTTCATTACCCAGTCCGCGGTCAGCCAGCAAATCCGCAGCCTCGAAGAACGCTATGGTCGAGAACTGGTAGAGCGTTCCAAGGGACACGTGCGGCTGACTCCAGCCGGGGAAGTGCTGTACCAAGCCGGGAAGGAAATCATCCAGAAGTACCGAGAGATCGAGGACAGCTTGCAGACCTTGTCACATTCGGTAGCGGGGACGGTACGGGTGGCCACCGTCTACAGTGTCGGGCTCTATGAGCTGTCTTCTCCGCTGAAGAAATACTTGCGGACCTTTCCCGACGTGAATATCCATCTCGAATACACCCGGGCCAATAAGATCTATGAAGATGTGATCCGCGGGGATATGGATCTGGGCATCGTCGCCTATCCTAGCAAACGGCCGCAAATTTTGGTTACCCCTTTTCGCGAGGACCGCCTTGTGCTGGTCTGCGCGCCCCAGCATCCTTTTGCCGAATTTCATCGCCTCTCGATTAAGAGGCTGAACGGCGAAAAATTTGTCGGCTTTGAGCGAGACGTTCCTACCCGCCGGGCGCTGGACCGGATCTTCCGCCGGCACGGGATCAAGGTTCAATACGTCATGGAAGTAGACAACATCGAAACCATTAAACGGGTCGTCGAGATCGGCTCAGGCATTTCCATCGTGCCTGAGCCCAGTATCGCTCAAGAGGTCAAGACCGAAACTCTTAAGGCGATCCAATTTACCGACGAGGTCGTGGCTCGACCGCTCGGTATCATCTCGAAGCGGGCGCGACGCTTCACCCCCGCAGTGCAGGAATTCGTCGCCTTTCTACAGGGGAAGAGACCACGGGAGGGCGCAGAAGAGCCAGACCGGGCGCTTCAGGCCACAGCATAGAGAATTTTACCTCTTGGCTGTTCATTCTCCGCAAGTGTTCTTTTCCGCAATGAATGAGGGAAAGGGGGGAAATACTCATTCCAATCCTTACACCACCTCTTCCTCGTGCAGCTGGCGAATCTCGTCAGCGCTCAATCCCAACTCTCGCAGAATCTCGTCTGAGTGCTCTCCCTTCTCCGGGGTCGGAGTTCGTATTGCGCCAGGGGTGCGACTCAGAGTCACTGGCAGTCCCAGGATCTGAAGCGAGCCAAGTTGCGGGTGGTCGATCTCGTGCGCCAGTCCCAGGTGCTGCACCTGTTCATTAGCGAATACCCGGTCGATCGTCAGAATTGGTCCGCACGGCACGCCGGCGATGTTGAGCGCCTCGATCCACTCGGAGGAAGTTTTGCTTTGCAGCTTTTCTTCCAGAGCAACCGTCAGGGCATCGCGGTTCTTGGAGCGCCGACCAGGTGAGGAAAAACGCGGGTCCTCGTACAACTCCGCCGCGCCCAATGCGTCGCACAAACGCTTCCACATATGCTGCCCGCTGGCGGCGATATTGATATACCCGTCCTTCACCTTGAACGTGCCGGTGGGAATGCCGGTGGGGTGATTATTGCCGGCCTGTGGGGGCACCTCTTTGCCGATGAGCCAGCGGGTCGCCTGAAAGTCGAGCATCGACACCATCGCCTCCAGCAAGGAAGTGTGTACCCATTGTCCTTCGCCTGAGCGTTCGCGTTCGATGAGGGCAACCAGAACACCCTGAGCGGCCAGGAGGCCGGCGCTCAGGTCCGCCACCGGAATGCCGACGCGCCACGGACCACCCCCCGGCGGACCAGTGATGCTCATGAGCCCACCCAGGCCTTGGGCGATCTGATCGTAGCCTGGCCGGTCCTTGTACGGACCAGTCTGACCGAAGCCGGAAATGCTGGCGTAGATTAACCGCGGGTTGAGTGGCCGCAAATCCGTATAGTCGATACCCAAGCGCTTTTTCACCTCGGGCCGGTAGTTTTCCACCAGGACGTCCGCTCTCGTGACGAGCTTCTTGAGAACCGCTCTCCCACGCAGGTCTTTGAGATTCAGCACGAGGCTGCGCTTATTGCGGTGCAGATTCTGGAAGTCAGAGTTATGACGGCCGACACCTTCCTCATCGTCGGGTTGCTCGACCTTGATGACCTGCGCACCCATGTCGGCAAGCTGGCGGACACAGGTCGGGCCTGAACGAGCACGGGTCAAATCAATAACTTGAATGTGGTCAAGCGGTAGAGGCATGGCCGGACTCCTTTCCTGTGTACTGTATGATGTGAATTGCCTTGACGCCTGTTATGCTCCAATGCGATATGTTCTGGTAGCCCCCGGGGAAGGGGTATGTAGCCAGCGTGAAGGCAAAGAGCTGCAATAATCAATAATGATGAAGGGAGACGACCATGAAGCTCTCCTACACCGCGCTGAGAACCTTTCAGCAGTGCCACTTCCGCTACCATCTGCGCTACGATCGCGGTCTGGCCAGCCGACCCCGGCCGGCCGCGCAGTCCTCCCGTGCCCTGCACGGCGCTCTGCATCTCTTCCACCAGGGCTTGAAGAGCCAGCCGGCGGCAAAGGGTGTCCTGTTCCCGTCGGCAGCGGTCTCCCTTGATACGCTCCTCGCCCATTTCAAAGGCTACTATGACAATCCAACGCGGCCTCTGACCGAAAACCAGTACCAAGAGGGTAGGGCGCTCCTGACCCGCTATTGGGAGGCCCACCGCGGACAATTCCCTACGCCCTACCTGCTGGAGGAGCCGTTCAAACTCCACGTCGGTCCGTTCCTCCTGGCCGGCCGGTTCGATCGGGTGGACGAGACACCGGACGGCTATGAGCTAATCGACTACAAGCTCTCCCAGCGCAGCCCGCTTCCTCCCGATCTGCTACAACTCGACATCTACCAGCTTGGCTTTCACGCCAAGACAGGCCAGGAGGCGAAGAAGCTGTCGTTCTATTATCTCCGGCTGGGGGAAAAGGAGAGTATGGAGGCTGACGAACTCCCTGCGGCCCAGGCCCGAGTACGGGCGCTGTGTCGAGATATTAGCCGAGAGCAGGAGTTCCGGCCGCATGAGGGCGTGTGGTGCGCCGGCTGTGATTTTCGCGAGTTCTGTCCGGCGAAGGCTAGGAACCCACGGCCAGTGCCGGTGGGGGGCAGGGCGAGACAGTTGGGGTTTGATTTTTGATGGGTCAGCGCATGCCGTCTCCCTCGTCCTCAGGGATTGACCGTCAACCACTAGAAAGATCGACATGAGCAATACCAAAGCCTCTGTGCGGGCGAGGTAACCTCCATGCATATTTTCCAATTCCGCGATCAGCTTATCTACGACTACGCCGCATACACCGCAAGCTTCATTCAGATTCGGGACCAGAAGATCAAGGAGTATGTCGAGCAGAGTCTGGATGCCGGCGTACTCTGGCCAGAGCCGTTGATCCAGCTCAATCCTTCGTTCGAGCCAGGCGAGTGGATTGACGAGTTCGTAACAGCGGGAGTGCTACACCAGGAGTGCAGCCGGATTTTTCGCAAGGATAAAGAAAACCGGGAATGCCTGGGCAAAGGCCGACCACTTCGGCTCCACCGGCACCAGTCAGAAGCGATCCGCACGGCCCAAGGTGGACACCACTACGTGCTGACGACAAGGACAGGATCGGGCAAGAGCCTCGCCTACATCGTCCCTATTGTGGATCACTTGCTGCGGCGCGGGAGCGGACGCGGCATTCAAGCGATCGTCGTCTATCCCATGAACGCCCTGGCGAACAGCCAGTATGGGGAACTCGAGAAGTTTCTGCACCACGGCTATCCGGACGGGAAGGGGCCTGTCACCTTCGCCCTCTATACCGGTCAAGAGTCGGATGAGCAAAAGCGTGCGATTGTTGCCGATCCGCCGGATATCCTGCTCACCAATTACGTGATGTTGGAACTCTTGCTGACGAGACCGCAAGAGAAAAATCTTATTCAAGCAGCGCAGGGGCTGCAGTTCCTCGTGTTGGATGAGTTGCATACCTACCGCGGTCGGCAGGGTGCCGATGTCGCCCTGCTCGTCCGTCGCGTGCGAGATGCGCTGGCGGCCCTCCATCTTCAGTGCATCGGAACCTCCGCAACACTCGCAGGTATCGGCACCTATGACGAGCAGCGCGCTGAGGTGGCGACGGTGGCCTCTCTCTTGTTTGGCGCCGAGGTGCACCCTACTCAGATCATCGGGGAGACACTTCGTCGCGCGACCCCATCGAGAGACATCAATGATCCCATGTTCGTGTCCGTGCTGGCGCAACGGATCGCAGACCCAAATCGCCACCCTCCCACTGACTACCAGGGGTTTGTGGAAGACCCGCTCTCTATCTGGATCGAGAGCACGTTCGGTGTCCGGACCGAGGCTGGCAGCAGTCGCTTAGTGCGTGCGCGGCCGCGCAGCATTTCTGGCGAAGACGGAGCGGCTCAGGAATTGAGCCGGCTTACCGGGGTGTCTGAACAACGCTGCATCGTAGCGCTCCAGGAAGGATTGCTGGCTGGCTACGCATGCGAACCAAATCCGGACACGGGCTTCCCGCCGTTCGCCTTCCGCTTGCACCAGTTCATCAGCCGCGGCGACACGGTCTACGCGTCCCTAGAATCCGAAAGTGTGCGGCATGTGACCGTCCACGGTCAGCAGTATGTGCCGGGTGATCGGAATCGCGTGCTGCTGCCGCTGGTTTTCTGCCGTGAATGCGGCCAGGAGTATTATTGTGTCCGAGCAACCGCCAGCAATGACACCTCTCGCAGGATCTTCACGCCGCGTGATCTCTCCGATCGCTTCAGTGACGAGGAGGGCGAGGCCGGTTTTCTGTACTACAGTACGGCCGACCCGTGGCCGAGTGACCCGGAAAAAGTCTTCGAGAAACTGCCCGATGACTGGCTCGAAGAGCACCGGGGGACCATCAGAGTCCGCCGCAACCGGCGGGACGACCTGCCGCAACCGGTCCAGGTAGGACCAGACGGCCGAGAAAGCGATGATGGTCTCGATTGCCGCTATATTCCAGCCCCATTTCTGTTTTGCCTCTCGTGCGGCGTAGTCTATGGCGCCCGCCAATCCTCGGATTTCGCCAAGCTCGCCT
This sequence comes from Binatia bacterium, assembly GCA_041487975.1. Lineage (GTDB taxonomy): Bacteria > Desulfobacterota > Binatia > Bin18 > Bin18 > JACQEL01. The sequence continues at coordinate 21,097 of JBGPOI010000013.1, forward strand.
CTCTGGGCTCTGGCGGACGAAGCACAGCGACGACCATTTTGAGTCTGTCGGCAATCCGCAATCTGCAAAGCGACCAGACCCTACCAGAGCGTGCACGCAAACTCTTGAGCTTTACTGATAACCGACAGGATGCCTCGCTGCAGGCCGGGCACTTTAACGACTTTGTTGAGATTGGACTGCTACGCTCCGCCCTCTACCGCGCAGTGCGCGACGCCGGCCCCACTGGACTGTCGCACACAGACCTCACCCAAAAAGTGTTCGATGCACTGCACTTGCCCCTGGAACGGTATGCCAGCAATCCAAATGTCCGTTTTCATCAACTGGCAGAGACGCAACGCGCCCTGCGGGAGGTGCTCGGGTATCGTCTCTATCGCGACCTCCGGCGCGGCTGGCGGATCACCGCGCCGAACCTGGAGCAATGCGGCCTCTTGGAAATCCACTACCTCTCCCTCGATGAGGTCTGCCAGGCAGAGGATGTCTGGCAAAACTGTCACCCCGTGCTGGTCACAGCCAGTGCTCAGACACGCCTGAAAATCGCCCGGACTCTTCTTGATTACCTGCGACGTGAGCTGGCGCTCAAAGTCGATGCCCTGACCCCTCTCTACCAGGAGAAGATTCAGCAATGGAGCAGCCAATACCTGATCGAACCCTGGGCAATCGACGAGAACGAGGCCACCGCCATGGAGCACGCAGCCATTCTCTTCCCTCGGGCTTCGGGTCCGAAGGACTACGGGGGAAATGTCTATGTATCCGCCCGGGGTGGGTTTGGGCAGTATCTCGGGCGACGCTCGACGTTTCTCGAGTGGACCAGTGGTCAGCTTCGTCTTGAAGATAAACAGACCATCATCAGAGATCTGCTCAAAGGGCTGCAGGTTGCTGGTCTCGCTGAGATCATCCGTGCACCAGATGGTGAGGAAGAAGTACCGGGATACCAACTGCCGGCGTCGGCGATGCGCTGGGTCGCTGGCGATGGAACGCGAGCGTTTCACGACCCCATCCGGGTACCTAGCGAGTCCACTGCCGGTGGCCGGACGAATCTGTTCTTCGTGGAGTTTTACCAGACCATCGCAGCAGAGACACAAGGCCTGGAGGCGCGCGAGCACACAGCCCAGGTGCCCTATGCGCTACGTCTCGATCGTGAAGACCGCTTCCGCGCCGGACAGTTGCCGATCCTGTATTGTTCTCCGACCATGGAGCTGGGTGTCGATATTGCTGAGTTAAACGTGGTCAATTTGCGGAACATCCCTCCGACGCCGGCCAATTATGCGCAGCGCAGTGGTCGCGCTGGCCGCAGCGGGCAGCCCGCCCTGGTCTTCTCGTATTGTGCGACCGGCAGTCCCCATGACCAATACTTTTTCAAACGGCCAGAATTGATGGTGGCTGGCGCGGTCACACCGCCGCGCCTTGATCTCGCCAACGAGGACCTCGTTCGCGCTCATGTGTATGCCATCTGGCTCGCGGAAACCGGCTTGGGTCTGGGAAAATCACTGAAAGATATCTTGGATATTGCGGGTGAGAACCCGAGCCTGGCGTTGCAGGACAGCGTGCAGGCGAGCATCGGGGCAGAGGGACCAAAACGACGGGCGCGGGCGCGCGCTACCCAGGTGCTGGCAAGCATCGACGACGAATTGCGGGCATCAGACTGGTACACGGACCACTGGCTCGACGATGTGCTCGCTCAGGTTGGCCGCTATTTCGAGCAAGCCTGCGAGCGCTGGCGAGGGTTGTACCGGGCAGCCCTGTCCCAGGCAAAGGCTCAGGATCGCATCATCCGCGATGCCTCACGGAGTCTGCAAGACAAGAACCAGGCTGAACGACTGCGGCGGGAGGCAGAGGCACAACTCAAACTCCTGACCGAAGCGGAGGAACTCGTCCAGTCAGATTTCTACAGCTACCGTTATTTTGCCAGTGAGGGCTTCCTCCCTGGCTACAGTTTCCCACGGCTGCCGCTCTCCGCGTACATCCCGGGACGGCGGACCAAACAGCGTGACGAATTTCTTTCGCGCCCCCGCTTTCTGGCCATCTCGGAGTTCGGCCCACGGGCGATTGTCTATCATGAAGGCTCTCGCTACCTCATCAGTAAAGTGATCCTCCCCGTGGAGGACGACGAGTTGCTGACGCGCCGCGCCAAACAGTGTGCGCAGTGTGGCTACCTCCACCCCATCACTGATGGAGAGGGGCTCGACCTCTGCGAACGGTGCCGAGCGCCTCTGGGGGCGCCCCTGACCCAACTCTTGCGGCTCCAGAACGTTTCCACCAGACGACGCGATAAAATCAACTCCGATGAAGAGGAGCGCGTGCGTCTAGGCTACGACATCGTCACTGGCGTCCGGTTTGCTGAGGTGGGGGGGCGTCTCTCCTCTCGCACGGCAACCCTTGAGCAGGGTGGGACCGTTGTGGCACAGCTCACCTATGGTCAGGCGACGACCCTCTGGCGTATTAACCTCGGCTGGCGGCGTCGCAAGCAGAAGGAGCAATATGGCTTTGTTCTCGACAAAGAGCGCGGCTACTGGGCACGGAACGAGCAGGTCACCGATGACGATCAGGACCCAGATCCGCTTTCCGCACGGACCGCACGGGTGATTCCCTATGTGGAAGATCGCCGCAACTGTCTCCTGTTTGAGCCGAGCGCTTCGTATAGCAATGAGGCCATGGCCTCGCTCCAGGCGGCGCTCAAGAGTGCGATCCAAGTGCAGTACCAGCTCGAAGACAACGAACTGGCGGCCGAGCCACTGCCCGGCTCCGGTCCCCAGAGCCGTCGGTTGCTCCTCTTCTATGAGTCGGCTGAGGGGGGAGCCGGAGTCCTCAGGCGACTGTTGGACGATCCGCAAGCATTTGCCGGCATTGCCAAGGAGGCGTTGCGCCTATGTCACTTCGATCCTGACACTGGAGCAGACGAGCACAGGACGCCCCGTGCATC
>JBGPOI010000014.1:0-23827 GCA_041487975.1 Binatia bacterium
GAAGGATCGGCCCAGTGCACGTCTTCCCAGGGACAGTAGACCGGCTGCCGCTCAGCCTCTGCTAACAACCAGTTCACTAATGCTTCCTGCGTCTTCTGCTTCTGCCGCTGGGGACTGAGGTTCAACGCAGGATACCCGTCAGGGTGTGGCAGGGAGAGCAGGGAAGCCAGCAGCGGGATCACCTCGGGTTGTAGGGGCGCACGGCTGTGCGCCCCTACTTCTAGTTTTCTCAGCTTTTCCTGTGACGAATCGTCCCAGCTGAATTGCAGCGAACGTTGCAGGAACTCGATCACCGGGTAGAAAGCGCTATTCTGGTGATACGGCGAGCAGCGAAACTCCAGCCGGACGGCTCCTTCTGTTTCTGCCTACTCACGCATGACCTGCACCAGGCGCGATTTGCCGATACCAGGCTCGCCACTGAGCAGCACGACTTGCCCTTCAGCCTGTTTGGCCCGCTCCCAGCGTTCTCCGAGCAACCCGACTTCATGACCGCGCCCGATCAAAGGCGTAAGGCCGCGCCGGACTGCCGCCGCGAAACGGCTCTCAGCGGTGCTCTCCCGCACCACTTGATACAGCGACAGGGGAGTCGAGACGCCGCGCAAAGTGTGAGGTCCTAAATCCTGGCACTCAAACAATCCTTCGACCAGCCGATACGTCGCGGCACTGATCACCACCGTGTCCGGTTCGGCTTTCCCTTGTACACGGGACGCGATGTTGGGAGTATCGCCGAGGGCCAACTGCTCATGACGTTCACCACTTCCGATCTCGCCAACTACGACGTGGCCAGTGTGAATGCCAATCCGTACGTGTAGGGGCACGACTTCGGCCTGGCCTTTCCAGAGGAAATGAGGCCTTACTGTCTTCTGATCTCGGGAGTAGCGCAGGGAAATGAAGATAGGGGTGGGGATGGAGGAGCGTATTGCAATACGCCCCTACTCAACAGGCAATAAAGCGGCTAGACGAGTCCCAGAGATGTGAGGGGTTCCCGGTCCACCACAGGCAACCGCCTGGCTCCGGCGTAGGCCCGGACCTCCCCTGGCGTGCGTTCGTAGGGATCGGGCAGGTCAAGCTCCTTGGCGTACGCGCGAATGGCGGGCACAACTTCTTGCGCCATCAACCGTATGCTGGTCAGTCGATCGGCATTGCTGACCGGCCCCTGGATGTGAAAGAAGGTAAAGATGCCAGGCCGCAACACCTGCAACATGGTCTTGATTTTCGGAATCACCGTCTTGGGCGACCCGACGATGATTTGTAGGCCCTTCTGCGCTTTCTGATAACTGTTCACGAGTTTCCGCCGTATCTCATCGTACTCGGCATCTTCGGCCTGCTCAGCCCCGCGCGCTTGTTGGAGCTTATCTTGACTCACTCCCAACCAACTCCCACCCGGCTGCTTCGCCAGCATTCTGATCGCACTCTTAGAATTATACCCCGGCGGTAAGGTGTGTTCTGGGCGAGAGAAGGCAGTTTGTCCCCCACCATAGATAAAGCCCCGGCCGAGTTCTTGGGCTTTCTCTTCGGTTTCTGCCACAAACGTCGGAATCAGGTAGCCGAAGTTCTCCGGCCCAGCCTGATACCCCTGCTTCGCTGCGACATCAGCGTAGATGTCCCACAGGTCGCACGTGGGGCCAATAGCGGTGCCCAGTCCGATATAGGGATAGCGATGCTCCGCACACCACTGTACCGTCTCCGGACTCAGGACACCCGGAATCCAGATGGGGGGATGCGGTTTTTGGTACGGCAACGCCCACGGATTCACGTGACGGTAATGGAAATGCTTGCCTTCATAACGCCACGGTCCGGGTTTGGTCCACGCTTGGAGGATGAAGTCGTGAGCTTCGTTGAACATCTCGCGGTTATAAGCGGGATTGGCGTTGTTGAAGAACTGCTCGCTGCCGGCGCCACGCACCCAACCGGTGACTAAACGCCCGCGGGAAATCAGGTCGATCTCGGCGAGTTCCTCCGCCATGCGCAGCGGGTGCTTAATGACCGGGAGGGGATTCCCAATCAACACAATCTTCACCTTTTTGGTGAGGCGGGCGAGGATGGCGGCTTCGACGTTCATCACCCCGCCCATGCAGAAGGGAGTGCCGTGGTGCTCGTTGAGCGCAATGGCGTCAAATCCCATTTCCTCGGCATAGCAAGCTTCGTCGAGGTAGTAGTTGTAATCATCGGCGGCTTTCTCGCGGTCAAAGTATTTGTTCGACACCGCAAAGAAGGCGTGATTATTGAAGACTGCCTCTTCTGGAACCCAGCGATAGGGCCGTTCGGTAAAGTATCCGATCTTCATATGGCTTCTCCCTTTTCTAATGGCTTAGGATGCGAGGCACGTTTTCACTACCCGGACGAATTCGGCCGAATTTTCAATCTCCGGGCGATGCCCAGCGTCAGGAATCTCGGCGACTTTGGCTCCGGCGATTGCCTGCTGGTATGCCGTAATGCAGCCCTTAGGGACGATGGCGTCTTTCTGTCCCCGCACCAACAGTGTGGGCAGGTTCTTCACCCCTTGCAGTAGGTAACCGAGACTGGGGTTGTGCATGTAGGGCTCCCAGCCAATCCTCGCCGTTTCCGTCCGCGCATCCTCGAATGCCTCAAACTGCTCGGGCGTCATCTCTCCCCCATAGATCTTGCCGAACTCGGCCGTGGTGGGGTCCGCCACGGTTGACCGCAGATACGAGCGAATGGTCAGGGGAAAAATATCCCTGATCTCACCCTCGGTCGGTTTGAGGCCCATGGGGGCAACCAGGACCATGCGGGAGAACATCTCGGGATCGGCAGCCGCCATCTCTGCGGCGATGAAGCCGCCAGCGGAGAAGCCGATGACATCGATGGGATCCAGTTTCATCTCCCGCAGCACCATGGCGTAAAATCCCCCGAGATCACGGTAGCTCCTGATCCAGTCCAGTTTCGGCGTTTTACCGAAGCCGGGTTGAAGAGGAATCAGCAGTGTCTGTTCTTTTGCCAGTGCTTCGTTCCATTGCATCCAGCCCGGGTAGCCCAGCTCGTCGTGAAACATGAGCAAGGGTTTGCCCGCGCCGCCTTTGACGAGCACGAGTGCAGTGCCCGCAACCTTGATTGTTTCTTCGCTCCAGGGTGCCAAGGATTGTTCCTCCTTTTTGGTCAGGACAAATGGCCAAAGAATGAAGCAAGCTTACTCCCGCTTCTTCTTTCTCCCAGTCCGGTCCTGTCATTATGGACAGCAAGATCCACGCCAGGGGATTTTGCGGCACAAAGGCTTGCTTCTGCTCTTCCAGTGACTCCAAGGGACGCATTGCCCTGGGCATACTGTTTCTAACGGAAACGACCGCTGGGTGATTGTTTGACAGCATAGGCGGCTCTCCCTAGAATCAGCGCCAGGGTGTACGGCCGAGCCCGGCCGCGCCTCTGTCTTCAGAGCCATTGGCATCAACCTGGGCGATGTCATGGGGCAAGGGGAGCAGATCTATGGGGATGGGGTCAACATTGCCGCACGGCTGGAGAGTTTAGCAGATTGCCTGCCCGTGCCCACCGCCTTGCACTGGCGGCTGTGTCCGCCAGTGGCACCCGTTGCCAGTCTGCACGGTTTTAGCGTAGACACGCTAGTAGGGTGGGCAGCGCCCACCTTCCCTGGGTGGGACTGTCGCCGGTGGGGCTACGGCTCATCGAAGGAGATGAGAGTTTTCTCCCTCTCTCACATAGCGGGAGAGGGAACCCTTAACCCAGACGCGGTCTCTGATCACTCCTAGTTTCTCCGTGCCTCTCTCGCTATCGCTAAATACCGCTCCTTGTCCGCTGCCGTCGCCGGCTTGTGCCGTACGTCCCCCTCGTTCCCTAGCTCGCGCGTCCAGCCGGCAAACTCCAGCAGAATCCCGTCCGGGTCAAAGAAGTAGATGGAGCGCACGAACGTGCTGGCATTCACTGTCGGGCTCACTTGCTGGGGCGTGTCATCGTGGTTGAGGATCTCGGTCACTTCGACGCCCTTGGCGAGCAGTTTTGCACGGTACTCCGCGATCTTCTCCGCCGCCACGTCGAACGCCACGTGATTCATCGAGCCGTGCGCCGTGGTCAGCGATCCCTTGCCAACCTGTGCGGCCGGCGAGGCAATCCCTGGCGCAGCCGCAGGGGCGTTGGGAAACCAGAAGAACGCCAGGGAATCACCGTTGCCCATGTCAAAGAAGAAGTGCTGCCCCATGCCGTTGGGCAGATCGATCGTCTTGGTCAGCGGCATTCCCAGGACGTTGGAGTAGAAGTCCACGGTCCGCGCCATGTCTTTGCAGACCAACGCCAGGTGGTTGACCCCGCGTAACTCGAACTCCTTGTTCGCTTTGCCAGCCATTGTTTCCCCTCCCTTCAGTGCAAATGCTGCTTTCACTTATAGCAGAGCAGCGTTCACCGAAGAACTGGCCTTCTGGCAGGATTGAGAATTTTTTCTCCCCAGCCGCCTTCTTGTCCTGCTCTGTCAGCCATCCGCTCACCCGCGCAGGGAACAATGCTTTCCCTCCCCCAGGGGGAGAGGGAGAAAAAGTACCCTTGCTCGAGATCAATTGAGCGCGATCTGGTAGAGGCGGGTGGCGTTGCCGGCTACGATCTTTTGGGTTTCCTCCGGGGAGATCCGTTTGAAGGCTGCCCCCTCGATGTATTCTCGGGAGTGAGGCCAGGGAGAATCGGTATGAGGGTAATCGGACGACCACATCATCTTGTCCGCCCCGTATGCCTCGACCAGATCCTTCCCCACAGTTTCGAACTGGAAGGTGGCGTACACTTGCCGCTTGACATAGTCACTGGGCAGCAGCGGGAGCGTCACTCCCTCGAAGTGACGAAAGCGGTCATAGGCATGGTCCAGGCGATACATGAAGTGAGGCATCCAGGAGACGTCGTTCTCAGCGGAGACGAGCTGTAAATTCGGGAACCGCTCCAACACCCCACCGAAGATCATGACCGCGAGTTGCTTTTGCACGCCGTGCGGTACGGCGATGTAGGACGTCAACAAGCGGCGACGTCCGCCGAGCCCACCACCGCGCCGCTCAGTGAGAATGTGCAGAGAGAGCGGCAGGCGTAGATCCTGGGCCGCCGCCCAGAAGGGGTCATAGTCGGGGTGCGTATAGGGTCGATCGTCCGGCGGAGAGGCCCAGATCATTGCTCCCCGTAGCCCTTTCTGAGCACAGCGCTTGAGTTCCTCTGTACCGGCGCTGATGTCCTCCAAAGAGATGAGCCCCAGCCCGATCAAGCGCTTAGGATTATAGTTGCAATACTCAGCCACGAAGTCGTTGTAGACATGAAAACAGGCCGCTCGCAGTTCCGCATCCTCCAAGCCATAAAGAAACATGCCCAAAGAGGTGTAGAGCACCTCAGCGCTCACGCCGTCCTGCGCTTGTTCCTTGAGGCGCTCGGCCGGATCCCACACGCTCTTGGGCGCGGCCTCGTATCCTTTGCGGAAATGCTCGGGGAGTTCTGCGGATTTTTTTCCCGAGCCAAAGATCCCACCGACGGGAAAAGGCTTCAGGCCTTCACAGACGAAAAACGCTCCCCTCTTGCCTTCGTATGCCTCCACCACTTTAGGAGCGTGGTCACGGTATTTCTGGTCGAGTCTGTCAGCCCAGAGATTCGGCGGTTCTGTCATGTGTGAGTCCGCGGAAATAATACGATACGCGGTCATTGTTCTTTCCTCCTTTTACCAGCATTCATTAATCGCCCCTCCTGCTCACAACCCGTACACACGAGCCACACTATCACCCAGAATGTTTCGCCGAGCAGTCTCCGACAGCGGCGCGACCAAATTCCCGAGTGCCTCCATGTAATTCGCCGGGTGGTCAAAATGCGGAAAATCACTCGCCCAGAAGAACTTGTCGTTCCCGACATAGTCAACGATAAGCGCGAGCGCTTTTTCGTCCGGATCTCCGGAGACCCAGCACTGCCGCTTGAAGTAAAAACTGGGTTTCTCTTTGAGCGGTATGCCCTTGCCCAGCGCCGTCCCGTAGGTCGTGTCCATACGGTCCAGCGCAGCGCCGACCCAGCCAGCGCTGGATTCGAGCAGCACGACTTTGACTTTAGGAAACTTCTCGAAAAGCCCGTACTGGAAGAGTACGAAGAGCGCCTGCTGCGGCCCCTGCCCGCCCAGGACGTTGTGATACCAGTCGGCCCCCTTCATATCCTTGAACCGCTGATACACCCGCTTAGACGGATGCTCGGCCATAGGATGAATACTGATTGGCACACCCAGATCTTGGGCTTTGGCCCAGAAAGGATCGTAATCGGGGTGAGCGTGGGCTTTGTTGGTGATCGTGAACGGCGCAACAAAAGCGCCCTTACAGCCCGATTTCACTGACCGTTCGAGTTCCGCTGCGGCTGCATGACCATCGCTAAGAGCAAGGTGAGCGATCGGTACCAACCGACCGTTGGAGTCTGAGCAGAAATCGACAATCCAGCGGTTGTAGGCACGGCAGTAGGCCAGGGCCAACTCTGGGTCTTCTAGCTCACACTCCCAGGTGAGCCCAACGCTTGGGTACATCAGCGCAGCGGCCATACCTTCTTGGTCCATCAGCTTAAGCCGCTCCTTGGGATCCATCGAGCCAAAGGGTGCTGCCTCCACATAGGTTTTTTGCATGGCGGCAGCGATTTCTTCGGCACTCCGCCCCATCCCGCCGAGGAGAGTAAATGCCTTGATGTTGAAGAACTTTGAGGGCCGGCCATCGAGTTCGAGATACTCGTGGCCATCATCGCCGACGCGGATGCGGAGCGCCCGATCGCGATACTTGGGATCGATGTACTTCTCCCACACGTCAGGCGGTTCCAGGATATGCCCGTCGGCATCGATGATGTTGTTGTAGGAAAGAAGAGAGGATGCGTTCATGGCTGTTGCGCTCCTTGACAGGTGCGAATCGTGCGGGAGTCGTAGGGGCACGGCTTCGGCCTGGCTTTTCCACTGGCCAGGTGCCCCTACGGTTAGTTAAGGCCATAGAGATGGACAGCGTTGTCACCGATAATCTTCTGCATGGTTGCTTCAGGAACTCCCTTCTACACTGCCAGTGCCTATTTTTCTTTTTGAAGAGTGAGCGAGAAGTGTGCCAGAGGAAAAACGAAAGGAAGTTCCAAGAACGAATGCTTCACTCGATGTGATTCTTTGGCGCCAAAGGGGACACTGCATCAAGAAGGACTGGCGCTAAAGGAAACACCACTACTGGTATTAAAGATTTGCCGGACGTCCTCGCTGGCCTTTTCAGGCGCCCGCTATGACGGGTACTGCCACAGGGCAGGCGCAGAAAAGCGGCCGGCGAGGGTGTCCTGCGCCTTGGCAAATGCCGCAGGAGACCAGGGGCAACTGCGCGCTGCCGCCTGGACATACACATCAACCCTCTCAAGCTCTTCGCGTAAGGAGCCGGTTACCACAATGGTGCGGATTCTCGTTTCCCACGCCCCGCTTTCCAGACTACACAGCCGCACGAGAACAACGCCTGCTTCTACCGCGAGCCGCAGCGCCGCAGCAGGACCGGGAGTTCCAGGTCCGCAGACATCCACATAGGTCGCCAGCGTCGTCTTTCCGATACGCAGCAGCAGGACGACTACTGTCATATCACCTTCGTCGATGGCCACTACTTTTGCTTGTAAGTTGACGTTTCCTTCGGCCAACGCCCGCAGGGACGCGGCTGACACCTTGGCCAGGAGCCGCAACCGCCGTTGAAAAATAAAGTGTGAGGCAGATGGACCAGGATTCACCTGCACGCGAGGCAGGTCAAAAGCCAGGATCTCTCCCGGGGAGTGTTCGACGAGATGCTCAGCCATAAGTTGAACTGCCATATGTCTGCTCCCGCAGCCTTGAGGAAAATATCCGTGACTGAGTGTCGAGGCCAGCCCCCTAGGGACGATCCTCCTGAAGAGGATGGAGGAGCTAAATCGAACCACATGACATTAGTACACAATCGGCGTGGCGTGCGCTGTGCGCGCGACTGCCCTACCGCCCGCTTATTTCCGTGCACATGGCGCACGCTACTGAATTTAGGCACCATTGAACAAGTGTAAAATCTCCCCTGGTCTGATTTAGGTGTCCTTACCAGTGCATATCTTCCTCGCCGGTCACCCACGACAGAGTGGGGACGCTTCCCACTCCGTGTGGCAACACGTCTTCTCCCGGAGTCAGATACGCAGCCAAGATCTCCGCCGGCACACAGCGCCGGCAGTGAGAATGACGGCGAACGTAAGCAAAAGGTTCGACGCGCCGCAGGGAGCGTAGCAGGCCGTTGGGAAAAAAGGACGGACGCTCCGCAACGTCCTCCTGTAAGTGTTTGAAGCAAACCTGGAGAACCTCACACTGGCGACAGCTCGGCTCGGACAGAAAATCACACAGGGCGGTGAGCGCGGTGGCAAGACGAGCCGGCGGCGAGTGTTGAGCGTCTGAGGATCGCATGAGCAGAGCCCTCCTTCTGTCAGGCGCGGACTTTCCGGAGAAAGCCCGAAGTTCCTCGGGGAACTATTGGAAATACGGAATCACATGCTTGCCAAAGAGCCGGATCGAATCCATTACCTTTTGGTGCGGGATGTTGTAGATCTGCATAAAGCTGAGCAACTGCGTCATACCGGCTTGCTGGTAGCGTTTGATCTTGCGTCTACAGGTATCCGGGTCCCCGACGATCACCATGTCGTTTTGGTCAAGATAGTCAAAGGTGACTTTATTGATGTCCATGTCATACATCTGTTTGGTGTACGCATACGAAGGGGCCTGGCTCTTTTTGGCCAGTTCAATGATCAGGTCCCAGGCGTAGCGGGTGTACCACATGATGGATTCCGCCGCGTTCTGGCGCGCTTCTTTATCGGTCTCGGCGCAGTGCACCATAGTGAAGGTGGCCGCACCATAGTTTTTTTGTGCACCAATGGGTTTGGTACAGGCATCCCATGCCTGCTTGTGAATTTTGAGCCGCCGGCCCATCTCTTCGGGTAGTACCAGAAAGATAAACGACAGCACCCCACAGCCGAGCGAGCCGGCAAGCTGATGGGTTTCCTCGCCGGTGGCTGCTACCCAAATGGGAGGATGGGGCTTTTGTACGGGCCGGGGCACGACTGTGCGCTCGGGAATGTTGAAGTACTTGCCCTGGTAAGCAATCCTGCCGTCATTCTTCCAGATCGTGGTAATGATATCGAGCGCCTCCAGGTAGCGAGGACGCGTTTCTTCCGGGGGAATACCGAATCCGTCCAGCTCAATCAGGCTGATGGAACGGGCAGTACCCATCTCTACCCGGCCACCGCTGACGATGTCGAGGGTGGCGACACGTTCAGCCACGCGGATAGGGTGATTGTACGGGAAAGGGAGGAGCACCGCGCCGTGACCGATGCGGATCTTTTTGGTCCGCTGGCTGAGAGCGCCGTAGAGCACTTCAGGAGCGGAGCAGTGAGAGAACTCGGTAAGGAAGTGATGTTCGACCGACCAGAAGTGCGAGAACCCCACTTCCTCAGCCAATTCTACCTGGGCGAAGACCTGCTGGTAGGCATCGATCTCGCTGCGGTCGGTCCACGGTTTGGGAATCTCGATTTCATAGAGCACGCCAAAGTCCATTACACGTTTCTCCTTATGCGCGACAGAATTCGCGGATCGCGCGGGTTGCCGCTTGGGCTTGCTCCAACAGGACCATGTGTCCGGCACGTGGAATGAGTTCAACTTTCACGGACGCACTGCTCGTGAGGAAATCGCAGAATGCCTGAGCGTAACGGACCGGGATGAGCTTGTCTCCTTCTCCCCATAGCAGCAGGGTCGGCGCCTTCACCCGATAGAGCCGCTCGCTGAGGCCGCGGTCCGGTAACGGCCACAAGAAACGGCCGGCGGCGGCAAAGCCCTTGAGTCGCTGGATCATCACCTCGTTGGCTGCGTCCTTATCTTGGGGCAAAGCGAGGAACGCTTTAGCCAAGTCGGATTGCGGGTCGTAAAAGGCGGCCTCCACCAGTTCCTCGGGTGTCATGGCGAAAAAGTCCGCGGTCGGGCAGTCGTCGAGCCAGAGCCCAGCGGCGCCCACCAACACCAGCTTCTTGACCCGTCGCGGCTCGATTGCCGCCATTTCCGCCGCCAACATGCCGCCCATGGAGTGACCGACCAGGATCGGTTCAGCGATGCCGAGCCTATCGAGCACGTCCCACGTGTGGAGCGTCAGCTTGAGCACGTCGGCATGGAGGTGCTCCTCACCGGTCGAACCGAAGCCGGGGTGGAGCGGCGCGGTGACGGCGAAGTGTTGCGACAAGATCTCCAGGTCCGGGGTAAAGGCGGGTAGGCCACCGGCACCGTGGAGATACACTAGCTGCGCACCCGCTCCATGTTGATAGTATTTGACCGTGAAGAGGCCGTTGCGAAGCGTGAGGGTTTGTAATCCGTTCATCGTGCTCACCTCCGGTTAATTCGCCACAGCCTCGCCCGGCACCGCCCGCTCGGGAATCGGCTTGGGGCACCAGCGATCCTGCCATTCATTGGCCCAGATTTTCTTGATTGACGGCATGACTTCTTTGGCAAAGAGTTCGGTGTTTTTCAGCACCAGTTCTTTAGGCATGGAACCAATCTGTTGCAGCACCATGAGTTGACCGATCCGCAATCCTTTCACTGCCTCGGCGAGGCGATCTCGCACCGTGGCCGGAGAGCCGGTGATGATGTAGCCGCGATCGACGAATTCCTTCCACGACAGGCCGTAACGGAACATATCAGCGGCGTCGCCCACCTGCGCCTGAAGGCCGGCGCGAACCGTTGCTTCGGTGCGATAGCCCGGCGCGTCGGCAAAGCCCGAGTGGACGTGCAAGCAGCGGTTGAAAAAGTAGTCCACATGTTTGCTGTAATCTTTCTCGGCCTGGGCATCGGTCTCAGACACCGCGATCAACTGCAAAAACCCGGCGCGATAGGGATTAGGTTCTGCGCCCTTCTGCGCCACCTTCTCCCAAAAACCGTCCATGACTTTCTTGGCATACTGATAGCCGAAGTAGGAGAGATAACAGTAGGCATAGTCGCGCTCCAACACCCAGTCCCAGGTCTCGATCGAACCGCCGCCCGGCACCCACACCGGTGGATGAGGCTGCTGCAAGGGTCGCGGCCACAGGTTGACGTAGCGGATTTTGGAGTAGCGGCCGTTAAAGGCGAAAGGCTCGGGGGTGGTCCATGCCTTCATGATGAGGTCGTGGGCCTCGTAGTATTTCTCGCGCAGCGTAGCCGGCACTTCACCATAGGCGAAGTTGGTGTCCATCGAACTGCCAACCGGAAAGCCGGCCACCAAGCGGCCGCCGGAGATGCAGTCGAGCATGGCAAACTCCTCGGCGACGCGGGTCGGCGGATTGTAGAGAGCTAAACTATCGCCCAGGACGACCAAATTCGCGCGTGACGTGCGCCGGGCCAGGCAGGCAGCCATGATGTTCGGCGAAGGCATCAGGCCATAGGCGTTAGCGTGGTGCTCGTTCACGCAAATGCCATCCACCCCCATTTTCTCGGCAAACTCCAATTCGTCAAGATACTCGTTGTAGAGGTGATGCCCTTTGCGGGAATCCCATAGCGCACTCGGGATATCGACCCAGACGCTGCGATATCGCTCGCGGAAGTCATCAGGCAGCCAGCGATAGGGCATTAAATGGAACCAGTTGACTTTCATGGCTTATTCCTCTGCTGAAGGTTGTCAGTGAGCTCCGGCAAGATTGCCACCATGGGTTACGTGCGCGAGTTCTTCTTCCGCCTCATCGACCGCGCCTTCCGCCACATTGACGCCAATCAGCCAACCGATGCCCGAACCGGCCATGACCCCATCGAAAGCTCCCGCCAGCGCCACCAAACCGCCCGCAGGTAACGAATCGGATATTGCGAACCAAGCGGTGATCACGCCAAAGAACCCGCCAATGATGACTCCAGACAGAACGTGCTTCTTCATGACCAACTCCTTTCCTTATGTTGCTACATCAGGAAAAGGAAGCGAGAACCATGCCAGTGTAAGAAAGGAAAAAGATACTGAAGAAAATCAGCCTTCTACGGCACAGAGCACGGTCAGTGGCGCCAAAGGAAACACTCTCTTTATAAATTCTTAAAAGAGATTGACACCAAAGGAGACATTATTCTCCGCGCAGGCATCGGAGCCAAACAGGACCCGCTCTGGACTGCCTCTTCAACCAAATGACCGGCCGCTCAATACAGTCAGAGGGAAAACCCTTTGTCTCCCAAAAACAAAAAATCTGCCTTCATAATTTTCTTATTCTTGCGACGAACTGACAAAAGATAAACCGAAAATTATCGGCTCGTTTTTTGCACTCCTATTCACAAGGGGACGGAAGGAGCGGGTATGAAAACTCTGATGAGTTCTATTGCGGCGAGTATAGTAACCGTCGCACTCGTATATACCGCGGAGAAAGGACGGGCTGCTACCCCAGCAACGGCAACTGTGGAAGCAACAAAGTCACAGCCGGCAACATCTGCTATCACGCCGCGACCGGCGACAGCGGAACTACTGGCTCTGGGCCAAACGGTCTACGAGAAGCAGTGTGCGGCTTGCCACGGACTGGACGGCCGGGGTCAGGGCGAGGCCGCTTATCTACTCTATCCTAAGCCGCGGGATTTCGTCTCTGCCCAGTACCGCT
This sequence comes from Binatia bacterium, assembly GCA_041487975.1. Lineage (GTDB taxonomy): Bacteria > Desulfobacterota > Binatia > Bin18 > Bin18 > JACQEL01. Next base: position 12,553 of record JBGPOI010000014.1, read on the forward strand.
TGGTCTCAACCTGGGAGCGTGCGCCGACCGATACTGATCTCTTTCAGACCATCACTCGCGGTATGCCTGGCTCGGCGATGCCATCGTGGGGACATCTGCCGGAAGAGCAACGCTGGGGTCTGGTCCACTATGTGAAGTCTTTTGCCGAAAACAAAATCATGGTGAAGCCGATGAAGGCACCGAACTCCAGTGGGAGCGGCGGAGAGGGAGAGATCTTGGTCCCGCCGGAACCTCCTTTTACAGCCGAGGCTCGAGCCAAAGCGGCGGAGTTGTTCGCTGAAGGCTGTGCCTCCTGCCACGGTGCTACCGGCAAAGGGGACGGGGGCCAGGAGCAAACCGACGAGAAGGGCTATCCGATCCGGCCGCGCGACCTCACGGCCGGCGTCTTCAAGGGGAGCCCGGACCCAGCTTCCCTCTACCGTCGCCTCGTCGCCGGCATTCCTGGGACGCCAATGCCGATGAATGACTGGGCCTATGGTGATGATGCCTGGCACCTGGTTCACTTCGTCCGTACGCTGTCAAGTGATGAGCAGCGTGAGCGCGTGGAGATGAAGAAATTTACCATTGTGGCTCCTCGGGTGAGCGAGCTGCCCGATCATCCAGACTCCGGCATCTGGCGCCAAGCTCTCCCAGTCAACCTGCACCTCATGCCTCTATGGTGGCGCCCGAATCGGCCTGAGGAGTTGACTGTCCGGGCCCTCCATGACGGCAAAGAACTCGCCCTCCTCCTGGTGTGGCAGGATGAGACTGACGACCATACCGCCATACGGCCGCAGGACTTTCGCGACGCCGCGGCGGTCGAATTCTCCCCGACATCAGATCCGCCATTCTTTGCCATGGGAGCGAAAGGGCAGTTTGTCAACATCTGGATGTGGAAGTCTGAGCGCCAGGCCGATCTCGAACCCGCGTTCCAAGATTTGGAGAAGATCTACCCGAACCTCGGCATTGACTCATATCCCAACCTCGCCCGCTCGCCGCTGGAGCAGCGTCTGCGCTACGCGCTGACACTGCAGTCTGACCCGACTTTCGTGACAGGCTGGGGAGCAGGGAATATCGTCTCTGACCCGTTGCGGAAGAGCCCGGCCGAAGACCTGCGCGCTCAGGGGTTTGGCACGCTGCGCGCGCGGCCGCGAGCCGACCAAATGGTAGACGCACACGGTCTGTATGCGGCCGGTTCGTACCGGGTGGTCTTTCGGCGGAACTTCAAGCCCAGCGGCGAAGGAGGGGTACAATTCCAGTCTGGCATGACGGTTCCGGTCGCGTTTGCGGTGTGGAATGGCAGTGCCGGAGATCGTGACGGCAAGAAGTCGGTCACGATTTGGCAGGATCTGGAGATAACGAAGTAGGGGGAAAGCCAACCATGAACAATAACACACTCCATGAATTCACGACTCTCACCCGCCGTGACTTTTTGCGCTGGATGGGTATTGGCGCGGGCGCGGCGATAGTCACGAGCGGTTTACCGCTCAAGCTCCTGGCCGCAGCCGATCCGGACGAGAATCCTCTAGCTGGTTCAGTGGCGCGGGACTGGGAGAAGATTTACCGCGATCAGTACAGGTACGACCATACCTTTGACTGGGTCTGTTCGCCGAACGACACTCATGCCTGTCGGGTGCGCGCCTATGTGCGCAACGGTATCGTGACCCGCCAGGGCGCGACCTACGACTACCAGACCTACGCCGATCTCTACGGCAACAAAGCTACGGCGAACTGGAATCCCCGCCAGTGCGCCAAGGGCTACACCTTTCAGCGCGTTATTTACGGCCCGTATCGCTTACGGCACCCCATCGTGCGCAAAGGCTGGAAAGCCTGGGCTGATGCGGGGTTTCCCGAGTTGACGCCGGAACTGAAGTCACAATACATGTTCGATAACCGCGGCCAGGATGAATTTATCCAAATCTCCTGGGAAGACGCTCTGCACGACATCGCCAAAGCTCTGGTCGCCATTGCTACCCGGTACAGCGGCGAGGAGGGGCAAAAGCGACTCCTCGCTCAGGGTTATCAACCCGAGATGGTCGCGGCTACCAAAGGAGCGGGCACCCGCTGCATCAAGATGCGGGGTGGTATGGGGCTCCTGGGTGTGATCGGCAAATACGGCATGTACCGCCTCAACAACTCGCTCGCCCTGCTTGATGCCAAGATCCGTGGCGTGGATCACGAGCATGCGCTCGCCGGTCGTAACTGGTCCAACTACACCTGGCATGGCGACCAGGCGCCCGGCCATCCTTGGGTCCACGGTCTGCAAGCTTCGGACTGCGATTTCAATGACCTGCGCTTCTCCAAGCTCATCATCATGGATGGTAAGAACATGGTGGAGAACAAGCTCCCCGACTCGCACTGGTTCATCGAATGCATGGAGCGGGGAGCCAAAATCGTGGTGATCGCGCCAGAATACGGCCCGCCCTCGACCAAGGCTGAATACTGGATTCCCATTCGGCCGCAGACCGACGCTGCGCTATGGCTCGGCATCACCAGACTGATGATCGAGAAGAAGTGGTACGATGAACAGTTCGTCAAGCGCTTCACCGACTTTCCTCTTCTGGTGCGTACCGACACCCTCAAGCGTTTGCGCGCGGCGGAAGTCTTCCCTGACTATAAGACCACCCTCGTGCCCGATGGTCCGTCGATGAAAGTGCAGGGGCTCACGCCCGAGCAGCACGCCAAGCTCGGCGACTTTGTGATCTGGGACGAGAAGAAAAACGGGCCGGTTGCGATTACCCGCGATGAGGTCGGCGAGACGATGGCGAAGAAAGGCTTTGCGCCAGTACTCGCAGGCACTTTCAAGATCAAGCTGGTTGACGGGACTGAGGTCAAGGTTGCTACGCTCTGGACCCTCTACCAGACGCACCTCAAAGACTACGACCTCGACACCGTGTGTGAGATCACCCACGCGCCGAAAAACCTGGTCGAACAACTCGCGCAGGACATCGCCACCATGAAGCCGGTGGCGATCCACCAGGGCGAGGGCATTAACCACTGGTTCCATGCCACCGAGATGAGCCGTGCCGCCTACCTCCCGCTGATGCTCACCGGCAATATCGGCCAGCCAGGAGCCGGATGTCACACCTGGGCGGGTAACTACAAAGCCGCCCTGTTCCAGGGCTCGCCCTGGACCGGGCCGGGCTTCAAAGGCTGGGTTGCCGAGGATCCCTTCGAAGCGAACCTCGACCCCACGGCGCACGGCAAGGACGTAAAAGCCCACGCCTATACCAAAGATGAAGAGCCGGCGTACTGGAATCATGGCGACCTGGCCCTGATCGTTGATACCCCGAAGTTCGGACGGCGGAACTTTACCGGCGAAACCCACATGCCCACCCCCACGAAGGCGATCCTGTTCACCAACGTGAACCTGATCAACAACGCCAAGTGGGCCTATGGCATGATTAAGAACGTCAACCCCAACGTCGAGATGATTGTCGCGATCGACATTCAGATGACCGCGTCGATCGAATACGCAGACATCGCCCTGCCGGCTAATAGCTGGCTTGAGTTTGAAGGATTGGAGATCACTGCCAGTTGCTCGAATCCCTTCCTGCAGATCTGGAAGGGCGGTATTCCGCCGGTGTTCGACAGTAAGGATGACGCCATGATCCTGGCCGGGATCGCCGGCGCCTTGGCCGATGTCACTGACGAGCAGAAGTTCCGCGATTACTTCAAGTTCGCCGCGCCCGAGCACCGTGGCGTGTACATTCAGCGTCTGCTCGATACCAGCACTACCACTGCCGGCTACAAACTCGACGACATTATGGCTGGGAAGTATGGGCCTCCGGGTGGGTGCCTGATGAACTTCCGTACCTATCCGCGCATTCCGTTCTACGAACAGGTGCACGATAGCGAACCGTTCTTTACCGATACTGGACGACTTCACGCCTATGCTGACGTGCCCGAGGCGATCGAGTACGGCGAGAACTTCATCGTCCATCGCGAAGGCCCGGAAGCCACACCCTACCTGCCCAACGTGATTGTGAGTTCGAACCCGTACGTCCGCCCTGAAGACTACGGCATCCCGCTCAAAGCCGAGCACTGGGATGAGCGCACCATCCGCAACGTGAAAAAACCGTGGGCCGAGGTCAAGAAGACGAAGAACTTCCTGTGGGAAAAGGGGTTCCATTTTTACTGCCTCACGCCGAAGAGCCGCCATCGTGTGCACAGCGGCTGGGCAAACGTCGACTGGCACATGCTGTACGACTCGAACTTCGGCGATCCCTATCGTTTAGACAAACGGGCGCCCTGCGTTGGTGAACAACAGTTGCATATGAACCCGCAGGCAGCTCGTGACCTCAGCATCAACGATGGCGACTACGTCTATCTCGATGCCAACCCGGCTGATCGGCCGTACCTCGGCGCCCGGCCGGATGACCCCTTTTACCGAGTGTCGCGTTGCATGTTGCGGGTGAAGTACAACCATGCTTACCCGTACAATATCGTGATGATGAAGCACGCGCCGTACATTGCCACCGAGAAGAGCGTGAAGGCGCACGAGACCCGGCCTGACGGGCGGGCGCTATCGGAGAACACCGGCTATCAGGCCAACCTGCGGTACGGCTCGCAGCAATCGTTCACCCGCAACTGGCACATGCCCATGCACCAGACCGACACGCTGTTCCACAAAGCCAAGGCATCGATGAGCTTTATCTTTGGTGGCGAAGCTGACAACCATGCGGTGAATACCGTGCCCAAGGAGACCCTGGTCCGCGTGACCAAAGCCGAGGATGGCGGCATGGGAGGAAAAGGTATCTGGGCGCCAGCCACAACCGGGTACACACCGGATAATGAAAACGACTTCATGCAACGGTACCTGGATGGCGATCTGATCAAAGTGAAGGGGTAACAACGAGACAGAGAGGGGAGACAGAGAGGAGAGAAAAACCATGCCGTACAATGATCCTGATCCTACCGATCCTTCGATGCTGGTAGGCGTGATGTTGCCCGCCGAAGCGGAGACGGTAACCGACATGGCCTATGTCTTCGCCGAGGAGTTTGCCCGTCTGGGCTACGACCGCACGCGCATCCTGTGGCTATTCAAGAATCCCTTCTATGGCGGCGCGCACGGTGCCTATCAGGCGCTCGGTGACGAAACCATCCGCGCCATCATCGACGAATGCCTGGCAGCCTGGGGTCGAGCATGGTTCACCGACTGTGACGATGGAAAGGAGCAGTAGCCATGTCTAAGGTCTACAACTGGCAGCTCGGCCGCGAGATGGAGTATCCCTATGAGGCAGCGTATCCGCAGCGGCAGTTTGCCTTTGTCTTCAATATCAACCGCTGCATCGGCTGCCAGAGCTGTACGATGGCGTGCAAATCGACCTGGACGTTCTCCAAAGGACAGGAACACATGTGGTGGGCCAATGTGGAAACTAAACCCTACGGCGGCTACCCACAGTTCTGGGACATGAGAATCCTCAACCTGTTGGAGAAGGCCGACCCCGGAGGGCAGACCTGGTCAGGCAAACCTTCTGACGATCGCAAAACCCCGTACGGACACTTCGACGGCAAGACGATCTTCGAAGCTGAGCGGCAAACGCTAGTGCCGGACAGCGCCCGGGTGCTCGGCTACCTGCCTACCGACGAGGAGTGGAACTCGCCGAACATCTATGAAGACAACCCGGTCGGCAAGAAGGGCGTGCCGAACCAATACGACAAGGAAGGTGTATCCCTGCCCGAGCACAAAACCTGGTTTTTCTATCTGGCTCGTATCTGCAACCACTGCACCTACCCAGCCTGCCTGGCGGCCTGCCCGCGCAAGGCGATCTACAAACGCCCTGAAGATGGCATCGTCCTCATCGACCAGAGCGAATGCCGTGGCTATCGCAAGTGTGTCGAGGCCTGCCCGTACAAAAAGACCATGTATCGGGGGAACACCCGCGTGTCGGAGAAGTGCATCGGCTGCTACCCGCGGGTAGAAGGCAAAGACCCAGAGAGCGACGGCCAGCCGATGGAGACACGCTGTATGGCCGCGTGCGTCGGTCAGATCCGCATGCAAGGGTTGGTGAAGCTGAACCCCGATGGCTCTTGGGCTGAAGACCGCCAGCACCCTTTGTATTATCTCGTGCACGTTGCCAAGGTAGCGTTGCCTCTGTACCCGCAGCTCGGCACCTCTCCCAACGGCTACTACATCCCGCCGCGCTGGGTGTCGCGACCTTATCTGCGGCAGATGTTTGGTCCCGGCGTGGACGAGGCGATTGAGCGGTACACCTATCCCGACCGCGAGTTGCTGGCCGTGCTGCAGCTCTTTCGGCGCTCCAACCGTATCATCTTCAGCTATAAGATCGAGGAAGGACCGAAGATCTACGAAGCCACTCTGCGCGGCCGCAAGATCACCCTTTACAACGACACGGTGATCGCCTTTGGTCAGGATGGCAAAGAGATCTTTCGTACCACGGTCGAAGAGCCGATTCACGTGCGGCCGCACACTCACGCCAACTCGATTTGAACTCGCAGGCAATACGCTACGGAGATATCATGAACCTCGTTGTTTCTTCACCGGTCTTTCAAGGCAACGCAACTGATCTTTGCTATTGCCGCGCTACGCTGTACAGCGCCCTGGCCCTTGGGTTTCGCGTGCCAAGCCAGGAAACCGTCGCACGCCTGCTGTCGCAGGAGGGCGCGGAAATTCTGGCTCATGCCGCAGCGACCAGCGACGGGAGAAACACCTTAACCGCCAGAGTGCTGAAATTGGCAACAGCAGAAGGGACTTCCCTGTCATCGCTTGCCATCTCATATCAGCGCCTCTTCGGCCATACAGCGCGCGGGATCGTCTCCCCTTACGAAACTGAGTACGGCGACGAAGCCCTATTCCAGCAACCGCACGAGATGGGGGACTTGGCCGGTTTCTACCGCGCCTTTGGTTTGACAATCAACCCCACGGAGCATGAGCGACTTGATCATGTGAGCTGTGAGTGTGAGTTCATGAGCTTCCTTGCCCTTAAAGAGGCGTATGCGCTCGAACACGCTGACGCAGCGATGCTGGAAGAAACTTGCAAGGCTGGCCGTCTGTTCTTGCGCGACCACCTCAGCCGCTTCGGCCTAGCTTTCGCCAAAAAACTGGCCCGTGAGGACCGAGGCGGTTTTTATGGTGCACTCGGCGATTTTTGCTTTGCCTTTCTGAATTGCGAATGTGAGCGCGTTAGCGTGACGGCCGGTCCCATGGATCTGGAGTTGCGTCCAGCCACCGACGATCGTGTCCCCATGGCCTGCGGGAACGGCACGGAGTGTGCGGCAATGCCGGGAGTGTGTGGGCCAGAAGAGATAGAGGAATAAAAACGTCAAGAGGAATCGGATACCCTTGGTCTTCCATCTTACGTTTTACGCTTTACCTTTCACGTTCTCAGGTGGAACCAGGAGTATCGAGTCAAGAAGCGACGTAATCTATGGCAGAACCCCTTGCCCCCTTCTCTCTCCGTTACGCCCCTCGTCTCATCGAGGAAGCGCTCTTCCTCGCGATGAGAGGTCGCCCGGAAGAGCGAGCCCTTCATGCTGAGAGCGATCGGCTCTACGACCTCGCCGATGTCGAAGTCCGAGACCGTGCGTTTCAGCACCATCATGCGTCATGGTTTGTTCGCCTAGGTTTGGACGCTCCGATCGAGCAGGCTTTTGCTGAACAGCCGTCCATCGCTCCAACGGTGCGCGGCGGCATGGTCGGTCGCGCTCTCAGTCGTAAAGATGAGGGGGCCGAACTGTTTGTCAGCCCGTCTGACGAAGGGTGCAGTGAGCGTGACCGCCGCTCAGTTGGTCTGCTCCTCCGGCCCGAGTCGTTCCTTGACCCCGATGCGCTCCTGAGTTTTCTCCGGCACGAGTTGTTTCACATCGCCGACATGCTCGATCCGGACTTTGCCTATGAACCCACCCTGCCGCAATCAGAGGGTGGGCCAGTCTACGACCGTCTGCTGAGAGATCGCTATCGGGCGCTGTGGGATGCCACGATTGAGGGCCGTTTGGTGCGGCGCGGCTGGGCTTCGGCTTCTGTCCGTGAGCGCTGCCTGCGCGACTTCGCCAAAGCTTTTCCCATGCTAGGGGTGCACACGGCTGAGAAGTTCGCCCGCTTCTTCGACACAGAGTCGCACACTCACCACGAATTCGTTGCCTTTGCCTGTAATCCAGATGAGGACCCCTTCAAGCCCGGCCATGGCAGTCGCTGTCCGCTGTGTCGGTTTCCCACCTATGCTTTTGAGCCCAATCCTGAACGGTTGCCTGCCGCGGTAATCGCTCGCATCACGCGGGATTTTCCTACCTGGCACCCGTCTCACGGTCTCTGCCCGCAGTGCGCTGACCTCTACCGCGCCCAGCCGCTCTCGACTGCGGCAGTCCAGCAACTCCCCAAATAGAGGAGGAGCAAAGAATGGTATCCCGTCCTCTTTCCCGTTTTCCTTTGCTGGCAATGGGGATGGTCGCCCTGCTAGGAGGATTGTGGGCGGGGCTCCTGCGCCTCGGCTGGGGTCTGCCCATCGTGCATTCCTACTTTCCGGCCTCCCACGGCCCGCTGATGATTTCCGGGTTCCTGGGCACCCTTATCAGCCTGGAGCGAGCGGTCGCCCTTTCGACTTCACTCAAAGCAAGGTTGGGGCAATGCGGGACTTATGTCGTACCTTTATTGACCGGCCTGGGCGCTGTGGCGCTGATCGGCGGTGCACATGAAGTGATAGGTCCAACGTTGCTGACATTGGGGAGCCTCGGGCTTGTCGTTCTTTCTGCTCTCATCGTCTACCTCCAGCCGGCCCTTTTTACCGCCACTATGGGGCTCGCGGCTCTCTGCTGGTTGGCCGGCAACGTCCTTTGGCTCTCCGGGTGGCCGATCTTCAGTGTTGTGTTCTGGTGGATCGGCTTCCCAGTGCTGACCATTGCCGGTGAAAGGCTGGAACTGAGCCGCCTGCTCAATCTTTCCCGTGGAAGTCAGGTCGCCTTTCTTATTGCCGTCGGTCTCTTCCTGGCTGGGCTCATCCTCGCGGGAGTAAATTTCGCCCTGGGAGTGCGCCTGAGTGGGCTGGGCCTTATGGCCCTAGCCCTCTGGCTTCCGCGGTACGACATCGCCCGGCGTACGGTGCGGCAGCCGGGTCTCCCCGGATTTATCGCCGTCTGCCTGCTGTCAGGCTACGTCTGGTTGGGTGTTGGCGGGCTGTTGGCTCTGTTCTCCGGCGGGATCATGGCCGGACCGATCTACGATGCGATGTTGCACGCTATTTTTCTCGGCTTTGTCTTTGCCATGATTTTCGCTCATGCGCCTCTCATTTTCCCGATTATACTGGATCTGCCGGTCCCCTTTCGCTCAGCCTTTTACGCCCACCTGGCAGTGCTCCACCTTTCGCTTATCCTGCGAGTGATAGGAGACCTGGCAGGGTGGACATTCTGGCGGCAGTGGGGTGGACTACTCAACGTCGTGGCCCTGCTCCTCTTTTTTGCAAATACCGGGCGTTCAATACTGCAGGGATTGTCGAAGCCGACTCTCTCTACCACAATTGCGGGAAAGGATCCTGCAAGTGCGCGCCAAACTGCCGTAGTATTTGCAGCTGGGAAAAGAGAACCGTGAACACTGCCAATTTCTTAAGCATCCCCGCACCGCTGTTTCCTGATCAGGAAATTCTTGTCTTTGAGGGCGTACGCTTCACCTATGGTGAGGCGCTCGCACGAGTGCGGCGGCTTGCCAGCAGCTTGCGTGAGTTGGGGATCGAGCGCGGAGATCGCGTGGCGATGCTTCAGACCAACTGTCACCAGTTCATCGAGACCTACTACGCCACCGCGACACTGGACGCGACTTTCGTTCCCCTCAATTATCGCGCCAAGCCGCCCGAGCTGGAGTACATGGTCAAGACGGCCAACGTCAAAGCCCTGTTTGTCGGCGACCGCTATCTCGACATGGTCAAACAGCTCCAACCCCAGTTCACCAGCGTCCAAAACTATATCGGGATAGAGACTCTCCGGCCCGACGTGCTGCACTATGAAGAGCTGATCAATGAAGGCTCGCCCGACGTGGAAAACGTTGAGGTGGACGAGAGCGATGTCTCGATCCTGATGTACACCAGCGGCACCACCTCCCTGCCTAAAGGGGTGATGCTGACGTATGGAGACTTCACCAACTACGTGGTCGGCACGGTCGAGATGGCCGACGGCTCCTCCCGGGGCACCTTCCTCCTGTGTGCGCCGCTTTACCACATTGCCGGGACGGCCAGCATCATGACCACTATCTGGACTGGCCGCAAGCTCGTAATCCTGCGCCAGTTTGACCCTCAGGAATGGCTAACGGCGGTGCAGAGCGAAAAAATTACGCACACCTTCGTCGTGCCCACCATGATGAAGCAACTCATTGGTCACACGGAATTCTCCAAGTTCGACCTCTCGAGTCTGGAGAACCTCGCCTATGGTGGCGCACCCACGCCCTTTCCGGTGATCCGTAAGGCGATCGAGATGTTTCCTCAGACCACAGGCTTTGTGAACGCTTTTGGCCAGACCGAGACGACCTCGACGCTGACGGTCCTGAGGCCGGAGGATCATAGGCTTGATGGTACTCCCGAGGAGATCGAGCGTAACCTCAAGCGGCTGACCTCGGTCGGCAAGCCGCTGCCCGACGTCGAGGTGCGGGTATTCGGTGAGGATAGCCAAGAGTTGCCGCCCAATGAGATTGGCGAGGTGGTGATCCGCACCCCTCGAATCATGAAGGGCTACGCCGGTCAGGAAAGCCCTGACGCCGACCTGCTCAATAGCGGCGGCTGGCTGCACACTCGCGACATGGGCTATATCGACGAAGACGGTTATATCTATCTGGTCGGCCGTAAGGACGACATCATCATCCGCGGCGGAGAGAACATCGCGCCGGCGGAAATTGAGGCGGTGCTGCACGCCCATCCGGCGGTGGACGAGGCAGTGGTGGTCGGGATGCCGGACGAGGAGTGGGGGCAGAAGCTCGTTGCTTTTGTCGTGCTGCGTCCGAACAAGATGACCAGTCCTGAGGAGTTAAACGAGTTCTGCCGCCAGCGCCTCGCCAGCTTCAAAAAACCCGAAGTCATTCGCTTTGTTGAGGAATTGCCCAAAAATCCGCTGGGGAAAATTCTCAGGAAAGAACTTCGGGCACAGTACACTGACTGAAAAACTGAAGTAAGCAACCAGCAACGTCCTCCCTCACTACGGCGCACAGGCCGGTCTATGGGTCCGCACCGCCACACTGGTCTCCCCTCGGGTCACACTACCGCCGTCCTTGAACCGCACGAAGACCCGCTTCGTGGCCGGCTCAAACACAATGGGGCCGCTCCCTTGTACAAAGACAGCAAAGGTGGGGGTCGCCCCC
>JBGPOI010000015.1:0-23337 GCA_041487975.1 Binatia bacterium
AAGAGGCGCGGGCCGGCGAACCACTCCTTGTTTTCCTCGTGGTCGCGAATGACATGGCAGACATCCTGGCACAGGAAGCACTCGATGCATTTGTGGAATTCCTGCACGCGATCGACGTCTTCTTGAAACATCCGTCGCGTGCCGTCCGCTTCTTTCGGCTTCAGTTTGAGAGGCGGAATGGTCTTGGCCTTCTCGTAGTTAAACGAAACGTTCGTGACCAGATCCCTAATCAGCGGAAACGTCTTTACCGGCGCGACCGTGATGGGCTCGCCCGGCTGGAAGGTGTTCATGCGCGTCATGCACATGAGCCGCGGCTTGCCATTGATCTCGGCGCTGCACGAACCGCACTTGCCCGCTTTACAGTTCCAGCGTACCGCCAGGTCGGAAGCCTGGGTCGCTTGGATGGTGTGGACGACATCCAACACCACCATTCCCTCCTGCGCAGGGACGCGATACTCCTTGAATTCACCGCCCGAGGCGTCGCCCCGCCAGACCCGCATCGTGACATCGGTAGCCGCCATTATTTTTTCTCCTCGAAAAGGACTTTGAGGTCGTCGGGCATTTCCGGGAGTGGCTCCTGGTTCAGGCTCCACGCGCCGTTCTTTTTCCGGATAACAATGTTGACCTTGCCAAACTTGGCATCAGCGTTGGGATAGTCGTCGCGCGTATGACCGCCACGGCTCTCCTTGCGCTCAAGCGCCCCCATGGTCACCGCCTCGGACACCGAGAGCATCGAGTGCAGATCCAACGCCAGGTGCCAGCCGGGATTGTACTGACGATGACCTTCGACGCTGACCTGCTTCAGCCGCTGTTTCAGCTTCTCAATCTCTGCCAGCGCCTGCTGCAACTCTTTCTCCGTGCGAATAATGCCCACGAGATTTTGCATGCAGTTCTGCAGGTCCGCATGGATAGAGTAGGGATTCTCACCGCCGTTGTTGTTAAACGGCGCGAGCAGCGTGTTGGCGACCTCCTCGACCTGGCCCATGTCGACGCTCAACCTTCCTTTGAGGGCTTTGACATACTCGGCAGCATAGAGGCCAGCGCGACGCCCAAAGACCACTAGGTCTGACAGTGAGTTTCCTCCCAAGCGGTTGGCGCCGTGTAAGCCGGCTGCGACCTCACCCGCGGCAAAGAGACCAGGCACGGTCGAGGCGGTGGTATCGGCGTTCACCCGCACCCCACCCATGAAGTAGTGACAGGTGGGGCCGACTTCCATCGGCTCCTTGGTGATGTCGACATCTGCCAGTTCTTTAAACTGGTGATACATGGACGGCAGGCGCTTCTTGATGTAGTCAGGACTCCGCCGTGAGGCGATATCGAGAAATACGCCGCCGTGCGGGCTGCCCCGACCGGCCTTCACCTCAGAGTTAATGGCGCGCGCGACTTCGTCGCGTGGGAGGAGATCAGGGGTGCGACGGTTGTTCTTGTCTTCGTACCAGGCGTCCGCTTCTTTCTCGCTGTCAGCGGTCTCCGCTTTAAAGAAGTCAGGAATGTAACTGAACATGAAACGCTTGCCCTCAGAGTTCTTGAGGGTGCCGCCATCGCCCCGCACGCCTTCGGTTACGAGAATACCGCGGACGCTCGGCGGCCAAACCATGCCGGTAGGATGAAACTGGACCATCTCTATGTCGATGAGGTCGGCGCCTGCATCCGTGGCTAAAGTAATACCGTCGCCGGTGTACTCCCAAGAATTGGAGGTAAACTTCCAGGCTTTGCCCGCACCACCAGTTGCGAGCACCACCGCCTTGGTCTTAAATAGTACAAACCGGCCGCTCTCGCGCCAGTAACCAAAGGCTCCGCAAATCCGGCCACCATCGGTCAGCAGACGCTGCATGTTGCACTCCATGTATACGTCGATGCCTTTGTGGACTGCGTGCTGTTGCAGCGTGCGGATCATTTCCAGACCGGTGCGGTCGCCGACGTGGGCCAGACGGGCGTAGCGATGACCGCCGAAATCGCGTTGAAGAATGCGACCGTCCTTGGTGCGGTCGAACAACGCTCCCCACTCTTCCAACTCCAGCACCCGATCAGGCGCTTCCTGGGCGTGCAACTGGGCCATGCGCCAGTTGTTGAGCATCTTGCCGCCGCGCATGGTGTCGCGGAAATGGACTTGCCAGTTGTCCTCGGGATAAACGTTGCCCAGCGCTGCGGCGATGCCACCCTCGGCCATGACGGTGTGGGCTTTGCCCAAGAGGGACTTGCAGATCAGGGCGGTCTTGACCCCTTGAGCCGACGCCTCGATCGCGGCGCGGAGCCCGGCTCCACCAGCGCCGATGACGACGACATCGTACTCGTGAGTTTCGTATTTGTCGGCAGCCATATTAGAAAAACCTCAGGTCCGAAATGTACCCCATTGACAGCAATCGTACATAGAGATCCGTGAGCATTACTCCGACGAGGCTGATCCACGCGAACAGCATGTGGTTTTCGTTTAACCGGCTGACAGTCCGCCACAGCTTGAGTCGCGACGGTGACCGGGAAAGCACGTCGAGGCCACCGCCGCACAGGTGGCGGCAAGAGTGACAGGAGAACGAATAGAGTGACAGTAAGCCCGCGTTCGCCAGCAGCACGAGCGTGCCGAGTCCCATACCAAAGGTGTGGGTGTCGCTGCCGGGAACGGGGAAGCGGAAGGCCATCAATGCATCCCACCAGAGAAACAGGACAACGATTGTCGCAAAATAGAAAAAGTAACGATGCAGGTTTTGGATGAGCAGGGGAAAACGTGTCTCTCCGGTGTACACCTTGTGCCCGTCGCGGACCGCGCAGGCCGGCGGGGAGAGCCAGAAGGAGCGGTAGTATGCCTTGCGGTAGTAGTAACAAGTGAAGCGAAATCCAGCTGGCGCCCACAGAATCAGAATGGCAGGGGACAGTGGCCAATTGAATAAGGAAAGGGTCGGGTGGGCACAGTGAGTACTCAAGCAGGGTGAGTAAAAGGGGGAGAGATAAGGAGCAAAGAAATAATGCTCGTTCACCAACGCCGCCCAGGTCGTATAGACGATGAAGGTCGTCAACATACCCACCGTCACCGCCGGCTCGACCCACCAGGAATCCTTGCGCAAGGTCGCGACTTGCTGGTAGAGTCCCCTCGCCCGTGTCGATTGTACCGCAGCCACCTGGTCACTCATTGCGATAGTCCCTCTTCTTCTCTGCTCCCGTTATTCTTGCGCGTACTGCTTACGCCCTTCTTCGTAGAGATCGTTGCCCTGCGCATCGTTGACGACGATCACCGGGAAATCCTCGACCACGAGACGGCGAATCGCTTCCGTGCCGAGTTCCTCGTAGGCAATGATTTCGGCGCTCTTAATGTACCGGGAGAGCAGCGCGCCAGCGCCGCCCACCGCGCCGAAGTACACACACTTATATTTTTGCATCGCCTCGCGCACCGGCAGCGAACGGGCGCCTTTGCCGATCATCCCTTTCAAGCCCAAGGCCATGAGCTTGGGAGCATAGGAATCCATGCGCCCGCCGGTAGTCGGGCCGGCTGAACCGATCACCATCCCTGGCCGCGGCGGTGAAGGCCCGACGTAGTAGATTACCTGTCCGCGCACATCGACCGGCAGGGTCTGGCCGGCGTCGAGCAGATCGATCAAGCGTTTGTGGGCGGCATCACGACCGGTGAGGATCACGCCGGAAAGACGTACGCGGTCCCCCGCGCGCAGACTCTCGATATCGGCGTCAGACAGCGGGGTGGTGAGAGAACGAATTTCTTCTCCTGCCATTCTCGGTTCTCCACTTATTAGAGCACGGCTTCTTTATGTCGGTGCGCGTGGCACTCGATGGTCACCGCCACCGGCAGGCTGGTGATATGACAGGGGTAGGTGTTGATGTGGATGGCGAACGCCGTGGTATCGCCGCCGTAGCCCTGTGGGCCGATGCCCAGCTTGTTGGCTTTTGCCAGCAGTTCTTGCTCAAGCGCGTTCAATTCAGGATTGGGGTTAGGCTCACCGATGGCACGAAACAGCGAGCGCTTGGAGAGCAGCGCCGCCCGCTCAAACGTGCCACCGATCCCGACTCCGGCGATCAGCGGCGGGCACGCGTCTGGACCGGCGGTGCGGATACACTCAATGACAAAGTTCTTCGCGCCTTCGACGCCTTCGGCGGGAGTGCACATTTTATATTTGCTGCGGTTTTCGCAGCCCCCGCCTTTGGCCATGACCATCAGCGTCAGCTTGTCGCCGGGCACGATTTGGGTATGAACCACGGCTGGCGTGTTGTCGCCGGTGTTCTTGCGATTGAACGGGTCGCCGACAATCGAGGCACGCAAATAGCCTTCCGTGTAGCCGCGCCGCACACCGTCATTGATGGCATCTTCCAGCAGCCCGCTGGCGATGTGAACGTCCTGGCCGAGATCCACGAAGCAGATGACAAAGCCGGTATCCTGGCAATAGGGCAGACGCTGGGTGCGGGCGATCTGAGCATTCTCTTTGAACATTTCCAGCACGCCACGGCCGGCCGCTGAACGCTCCTTGGCGAGGGCTTTATCAAAAGCCGCCAGCATGTCGTCGCCCAAGTTGTAGTTAGCTTCCATGCACAGCCGGACAATCGTGTCAGTGATCGTTTGCGCTTCGATCGTACGCATAGGCTCTTCCTTCGTGAGAGAGAAACGTTCCTCACCTCTGTGCGATTGCTTCTTACCTAATCAGCCCCGCTGGATTCTCTCAAGCCTGATTTCCGTGAAATCGCGGAAAGATCTATATGAGTATTGGTAATACAGGTTGCCCTCAACACGTGCGCGGCTATGCGTTCGCCGCCAAGACTTTGTCCATTGCTGCGATCAATTCCTGAACGTGACTGACCGACACCTGCATTTCTTGTTTTTCCTTGTCATTCAGCGTGAGTTCAATCACGCGCTCCACGCCGCCGGCGCCAATCTGTGCAGGTACGCCGAAATAGACGCCATTGATGCCATACTCTCCTTCGAGATACGCCGCGCAGGGGAGGATTTGCTTCCGGTCGTGCAAATACGCTTCGGCCATCTGGATGGCAGCGGAGGCTGGAGAATAGAAGGCCGAGCCGGTCTTGAGCAGCGCGACGATCTCGCCGCCAGCCTGGCGTGTGCGGTTTTCGATCTCTTCGAGTCGCTGCGCCGAGATCAGGCGCTCGATGGGGATACCAGCCACCTGGCAGTAGCTGCGCACCGGCACCATGTCGTCGCCATGCCCGCCCAGGACCATGGCCGTGACGTTGTGGACCGAAACCTTCAGTTCTTGGGCGATGAACGTGCGATAGCGCGAGGAGTCGAGGACGCCGGCCTGACCAACGACCCTATTTTTGGGGAAGCCGGTCATGCGCTTGGTCAACGTGACCATAGCATCGAGCGGGTTGGTAATGACGATGAGGAAAGCGTTTGGGGCATATTGCGCGATACTCTCCGAAACCTGACGCATAATTTTGCAATTGATGCCGAGAAGGTCATCGCGGCTCATCCCCGGCTTGCGCGCCACACCGGCGGTGACGATACACACTTCAGCGCCTTGAATGTCGGCGTAACTGGTGGTCCCGATGAGGTTGACGTCATAACCCTCGATCGGCCCGGCTTCGAGAATGTCGAGTGCCTTGCCCTGAGGCAGGCCGTCAATCACGTCGTACAGGACCACGTCGCCCAACCCTTTCAGAGCGCACAGATGAGCGAGGGTGCCGCCGATGTTGCCAGCCCCGATGAGTGCAATCTTCTTGCGAGCCATGCGTTTTCTCCAGATGATCCTGCGGAAATATACACAGAGACACTGCTGGACGCCTGCCCCAGCCACTGAACTTTGCTATGGTATTGGAGTCCGGGGGAAAGATGCCAAAATTCACCGAGCCTGTCTAGGGCACGGCGGGAAAATGGCAAGAGAGGGGGGCGCTTCAGTTCGCGCGTTTGAACTCAGCGTCCGGCTTGCGGACATAACAGGGCGCGAGGTCGCTCAAGTCGTCGGATTCTCCTCGACAGAACCGTTCCCCTGCCAGCCTGGCGATTGTCGCTCCACGCGGATGATGCGTGGCAAAAGGGAGAAGCCGTGCAGCGGGACCGCAGTGATCTTGAATAAGATTCCCGTAGGTTTCGACGCCATCACCGAGGAACACACAGGGAGTAGCGAGGGAATCGAGTAATGTCCGTGGTGCACAAACCTGGTCGGCGGTCAATCTTGCCAATTGGCCCTGCCGGTCACGGTGGAAGAGCGCCGTGTAGACCTCGCCTTTGCGAGCGTCGAGGATAGGACAAATGTTTCCTTGCCAATCGCTGACGGTGTGGGCGAGGGCTGCGAGAGTCGGCTCGCCCACGACCTTCCATCCCAAGGCATAGGCGAAACCTTTGGCCGTGCTCAGCCCGATGCGCAGCCCGGTGAACGACCCCGGCCCAATCGAAACGCCGACACCGTACACCTCACCGAGAGAGACTCCGCAACGAGCGAGAAGCTTGAGCAGAAGAGGGAGCAACGTTTCGGTGTGGTTGGCACTGGCCGGGCACGATTCCTCGTCCAGCAGTTCCCCATCACGCACCAATCCGACGCTAGCAATCCTGGTGGCGGTATCGATGCCAAGGACGAGCATAGTTTAGAGGAAAACGATGAACGATGAATGATGAACGGAAGACAAGAAATACAGCACGAGGATCTTTAATCCATCGTTCATCATTCCGCATTCCGCGTTCATCGTTCTAGTTTACCCCACCAAACGAGCGATATCGTTGTAGAAGACCAGCACGATGAGGGTGGCGATGACCAGGAACCCAACCCGCCAAGCCATCTCGCGTGAGCGCACGCTGAGCGGACGGCCGAGCAGGAATTCGATCAGGAAAAACAAAAGGTGACCTCCATCGAGGACGGGGATAGGCAAAAGATTGAACACGGCCAGGTTGACATTGATAACCGCGGCGAAGCGGAGGAGGTAATCGAGCCCCAGACGAGCCTGTTGCCCCGCGACTTGCGCAATCAGGATCGGCCCGCCCAGTTCTTTGGCTGACACTTCACCTTTGAATAGCATCACCAGGCTCTGAAGAATGAGCTTGGTCCACAGCCAGGTTTGCTCGGCGCCGATCTTGAGGGCTTGGCCAAAGGAGACCGCCTGCGACTGAAAAACCCGCTCGATACCGATGACGTACCCCGGCTGCCCGTTCCCCCCGGGTTGGGCGTTGCGCCACTCGGGGGTGACCACGACTTCCACGGTTTGGCCATCCTCTTTTTTGACCGTCAGGTGTGTTTCTTGACCTTGGCTATGTTGAATGCGGTCGGCCAGTTCCTCCCAATTCTTTACCGGTGTGGCGGCGACACTGAGGATTTCATCGCCCGCTTGCAGCCCGGCTTTCTGCGCCGGCAGGTTCGGCACCACCCCGCCGATCTTGGCGGCGTCGAGCGGTACGGTTACCCCAAAACTCAGGAAGGTGAGGCTAAAGATGATGAACGCCCACACGAAGTTGGAGAACGGTCCGGCAAAGACGATGAAAAACCGCTTACCCACTGACTTGTGAGAGAAAGATAACTGCTCGATCGCCGGGTCCACTGGCTCGCCGATTTCCTCCCCGACCATCTTCACGTATCCCCCCAGGGGCACGGCGCTCAGCAAGTACTCGGTTTCACCGACCTGCTTGCCCAGCACTTTGGGGCCAAAGCCGAGGGAAAAACGCTCGACTCCCACTCCGGCCCACTTGGCGGCAAGAAAGTGTCCCAGCTCATGTACGAACACGATGAGGCCAAAGACGATAATTACTTGCAAGATCACGAAGACATTTGAAAAATCCATGCGTATCTTCTCCTCCCTCCAGGCGAGAGTTTATCTCCAGATCGTTACATAGTAGTAAATAAAAGCGGCGGGGAAAAGCAGGCTATCCACTCGATCCAGTATCCCGCCGTGGCCGGGCAACAGCTGCCCGGAATCCTTTGCGCTATATGCCCGCTTGATTGCTGATTCACACAAGTCCCCGGCTTGCGCCAGGAATCCCGTGGCGAGTCCCAAGAGGAGCAACTCCGGTAAGGAGCGTTGGGGCAGTAACCAAACCCAGGACAGGACTGCTGCGGCAAGATTGCCGAGCACGGAGCCACCACTACCCTCGATGGTTTTGCCTGGACTGATATGGGGGAGCAGTTGGTGTTTCCCCCACATCCGTCCGACCGCATACCCGGCCGTATCTCCCAGCATTGCCACCAGCAGCACGAAAAACACCCACGCGGTCCCATCGGGACCGCCGCGCACCCAGATGAGGTGAGGCAGGAGAAAACCGACATACACGACGCCAAGGAGTGAGGTGCTCACTCCAGACAACGCCCTGGCTGGTTGGGGATCGCGTAAGGCGAGAAAGAAAGCGAAAAACAAGCCCGCGCTCAGCGTCGCCCCAACGAGGGCAGCTTGAGACCACAGCATGCTCACGGCTACCGCCATGCCCCAGCAGAGACCGGCAGGCAAGGATAACTGGTCGTGTGGGCGCGCGAGGGAGAAGTATTCGTACAGCCCGAGGCCGGTGCACCCCAACAGCACGGTGGAAAAGAGCCACAGCGGAGCGCAACAGACCAGCAAAATAAGAGGAGGGAGAGCGACCGCGGCGGTCAGCAGTCTGGCGCGCAGCACAGCGAAGCCTAGCGCACGGCGCGTCTGAGTTCGGCAGGAGGGGGCGGTTCCGTCGTGCGCCCAAACCGACGCTCTCGACCTTGGTAATCAGCCAGGGCACGCAGGAACTCGTCGCGGTCGAAGTCCGGCCACAGTGTCTCGGTGACATAGATCTCCGTGTACGCGAGTTGCCAGAGCAAGAAGTTACTCAGGCGGAATTCTTTGCCGGTGCGGATGAGCAGGTCAGGATCGGGGATGTCAGCGGTCCACAGGTGTCGGGCAAAGTATCCCTCGTCTATCTCGGCGGGATCGAGGCGGCCTTCTTGCACCGCCACCGCTATGGCGCGGGCTGCGGCGACAATCTCCTCGCGGGCGCCATAACTGATTGCCAGTACGACCGTCAGGCCGTTATTGTTGCGGGTCGTAAAGATGGCCTTCTCCAGGGCCTTTCGTACCGCCAGAGGGAGGCGACTGAGATTACCCACCGCGCGCAGGCGGATATTTTTCTTCATCATCCGCTGCAGTTCGGTGCGCAGATAACGGTGCAACAGGCTCATCAGTGCGCGCACCTCGCCTACTGGCCGTTGCCAATTTTCCGAGGAGAAGGAGTACAGAGTCAAATATTCGAGGCCAAGCTCCCGGCTGGTCTCGACCACCGCTCGTACCGAGTCTTTGCCACGCTTGTGCCCTTCATTACGGCTCAAGCCCCGCCGCTGCGCCCAGCGGCCGTTACCGTCCATGATCACGGCAACGTGTCGGGGCAGCCGTTCTTTATCTATGACCGTGCTCACACGACTCTATGCTGCGCAATCGCCAGCCGCCCGTCGGCTCACACCGCCATGAGGTCGTCTTCTTTGCTCTTCAGCACTTTGTCGAGCTTCTCGATATACTCGTCGGTGACTTTCTGCACGCGATCCTGGGTGGCGCGGACTTCATCTTCGGCGATTTGCTTGTCTTTTTGCATTTTTCTCAGGCGTTCGTTCGCGTCCCGGCGATGGTTGCGCAACGACACGCGATAGTCTTCGGCGACCTTGCGGATGTGGCGCACCAGGTCCTTGCGCCGTTCCTCGGTCAGTTCGGGAATCGGGACGCGGATCACCTTCCCGTCATTGACGGGAGTGAGGCCGAGATCAGATTGGTAGATTGCCTTCTCGACACTTGCCATGATGCTGCGATCGTAAGGTTGCACCAGCAAGAGGCGTGGTTCCGGGGCCGAGAGTGCGGCGAGCTGGTTGAGGGGAGTACGGGCGCCGTAATACTCGACCAGCACCCCTTCGATGAGCGCCGTTGACGCTCGGCCCGTGCGCACCTTCGCCAGTTCCTTGCGTAAAACTTCCAGCGTGTGGTCCATGTCTTTCTTGAGTTCGTCCAACACCTGCGCGTTCATGTGTTACCTCCATACACTAAGGTGCCTACTGGTTCTCCGAGCACGACCCGCTTGATGTTCCCTGGTTCCAGTAAACTGAAGACTAAAATAGGCAAGCGGTTATCCATGCACAGCGAAATGGCAGTGGAATCCATAACCTTCAGATTCTGTTGGAGGACTTCGATGTAGGTCAATTCCTGGTACCGTTTAGCGCCAGGAACCTGCATGGGATCGGCGTCGTAGACACCGTCCACTTTGGTTGCTTTGCACAGGACTTGCGCGCCGATCTCCATTGCCCGCAAGCTTGCCGCGGTGTCGGTAGTGAAGTAGGGATTGCCGGTTCCCGCGGCGAAGATCACGACCCGGTTTTTTTCCAGATGCCGCGTGGCGCGACGACGAATGTAGGGCTCGGCCACTGGCGCGACCGTCAAGGCTGACATCACCCGCGTCTGCACGCCTGCCCGTTCCAGCGCTTCTTGCATGGCGAGGCTATTGATGACCGTTGCCAACATACCCATATAGTCAGCAGTGGCGCGCTCCATGCCTTTGGCACTCCCTGTGCTGCCGCGAAAGAAGTTTCCCCCGCCCAGCACTAAAGCGACCTCGCACCCGAGGTCATGGACCTCCTTCACCTCGCGTGCCACACGCGTGAGGAAGGCGTCATCAATGCCATATCCCCTATCGCCGGCCAGCGCTTCGCCGCCGATTTTCAGCAAGATGCGCTGGTACCGTAAGGGTTTCGGGGTCATGCGGATTACTCGGTCTTGTCTGCGGTCGTTTCCGCTTCGCCGATCTGAAAGCGCGCAAAGCGGCGGACGACGATATTTTCCCCGGTGCGCGCCACTGCGTCCTTCACCAGTTGCTCGACGGTCTTGGCCGGATCGCGGATAAACGGCTGCTCGAGCAGGCAGGCCTCACTATAAAATTTCTCCAGTTTGCCTTCGACGATCCGTTCGACTACCGCCGCCGGCTTACCTGACTGGACGGTCTGCGCGCGGTAGATCCCCCGCTCGCGTTCGCGTTCAGCCTCAGAAACCTCGTTGCGCCGCACGTAACGAGGATTGGTTGCGGCGACCTGCATGGCGATATCTTTCGCCAGGCGTTGAAATTCGTCGGTACGGGCAACAAAGTCGGTCTCGCAGTTCACCTCGACTAATACGCCGATTTTCCCGCCGCCGTGAATGTAGGCGTTCACCAAGCCTTGTGCAGCCGTGCGGCCCGCTCGCTTGGCGGCGGCGGCCAGTCCTTTTTCGCGGAGGAAGACAATGGCCTTTTCCACATCGTCACTGCTCTCGGCCAGGGCCTTCTGGCAGTCCACGACACCGGCGCCAGTGCGCTCGCGCAACTCTTTGACGTGGGCCAGCGTGCTGCCTTTGCTGCTCATGCCGCACCTCCTTCTTCCGCGACAGCCGCTTCCGCGGACGGGGCTGAAACCGAGGCTTGCTCTTTGCCGTCTCCTTGCTGGCGCTCTTCGTAGAGCGCTTTCCCCTCGAGCACGACTTCAGCCACCACGTTGGCGAACAAGCGGATCGCGCGAATGGCGTCGTCGTTGCCCGGGATCTTGTAGGTCACCACATCCGGATCACAGTTTGTGTCTACCGGAGCCACGACGGGAATGCCCAATTTGTTGGCTTCCCTGACGGCGATCTCTTCTTTCCGCGTATCGATCACAAACAGCGCGTCCGGGAGTTTCCGCATGGCTTTGATTCCCCCTAGCGAGGCCATCAATTTATCCTGCTCTCGGCTCAATCCCAGTATTTCTCGCTTGGTGAAGGCCTCCGCCACCGACGTCGTATCCAGCATCTCATCCAGCTTCTTCAGGCGCTCGATCGACTTGCGAATGGTGTTGAAGTTCGTCAGCATTCCTCCCGGCCAGCGGTTATTCACGTAGAACATGCCGCAGCGCTCGGCTTCTTCCCGCACAACTTCTTGCGCCTGTTTCTTGGTGCCGACAAATAAGAATTGCCCGCCTTGGCCCGCCAGGTCGCGGACGAAGCGGCACGCTTCCCGTAACATGACCACAGTCTGTTGCAGATCGATGATGTGAATGCCGTTCCGTGCACCGAAAATGTAGGGCTTCATCTTGGGGTCCCAACGGCTGGTCTGATGGCCGAAGTGCACTCCGGCCTCAAGTAACTGCTTGATCGTAACCTCGATCATGAATCGTACCTTTCTGTTGCGAATGCCTTTGTTCTGGGGTGGTGTGAGGAAGTTTGTAGCAAAAGGGGGAACCCTTTGCAACGCGCGCGTGGCGCTTATTGGTTCATCAATTCGAGAAATTCCTGGTTGTTTTTCGTGCCTTGCATCTTGTCCATGAGGAACTCCATCGCTTCGACGGTGTTGAGTTGGGAGAGGAGCTTACGGAGGATCCAGACGCGATTCAGGACGTCGCGCGACAGGAGCAACTCTTCCTTGCGCGTGCCGGAACGGTTGATATCAACGGCCGGGAAGATGCGCTTATCCATCAGGCGGCGGTCCAGGTGGATTTCCATGTTGCCGGTGCCTTTGAATTCTTCAAAGATCACTTCGTCCATACGGCTGCCGGTGTCCACCAGGGCGGTGCCGATAATCGTTAGGCTGCCCCCTTCTTCGAGGTTACGGGCCGCGCCGAAGAATTTCTTCGGCCCGCGTAGGGCGTTCGCGTCCACGCCGCCTGAGAGCAGCTTTCCGCTGGGCGGGACCACCGCGTTGTAGGCCCGCGCCAGCCGGGTAATGCTGTCGAGCAGAATCACTACGTCTTTGCCATGCTCGACTAAGCGCTTGGCTTTTTCGATGACCATTTCCGCCACCTGCACATGGCGGGTCGCCGGCTCGTCGAAGGTGGAACTCACCACCTCCGCCCGTACCGAGCGCTGCATGTCGGTGACCTCTTCCGGTCGCTCGTCGATCAACAGAACAATCAGAATCACTTCTTTATGGTTCTGCGCAATGCCGTGGGCGATGCTCTGCAGCATCATAGTTTTGCCCGTGCGGGGAGCGGCTACCACCAGCCCGCGTTGTCCCTTGCCGATGGGCGTGAGCAAGTCGATAAGGCGTGTCGTGTATTCCTGCGGGGTATGTTCAAGCTTGAGCTGTTCTTGGGGATAGAGCGGGGTGAGGTTATCGAAAAGAATTTTTTCGCGTGCGCGTTCCGGCTCTTCGTAGTTGATCGCCTCGACCTTGAGGAGCGCAAAGTAGCGTTCCCCCTCTTTCGGCGGGCGGATGTGGCCCGAGACCACATCACCGGTGCGGAGGTTGAAGCGCCGAATCTGGCTCGGCGAGACGTAGATATCATCGGGTCCGGGCAGATAGTTGTAGTCGGGTGAGCGCAAAAAGCCAAACCCATCAGAGAGGATTTCCAAAACCCCTTCGCCGTAAATGAGGCCGCTCTGCTCGGCTTGTGCTTGCAGGATCGCGAAGATCAAGTCCTGTTTGCGCAGGCTGGATGCTCCGTCGACATTGAAATTCCGTGCGATCTGGGCGAGTTCGCTGATTTTTTTTTCTTTGAGAGTCTTGAGATTGAGACCGTTTTCGTCCCCATTCACCGCCACCCGGGCTTCGCGGGGTTCTGCTACATCACTATTACTGTGGTTCCTTACGGGTGTTCGACCCATAACGGCTCCTCCCTGTTTACTAGGCACTTTGGACTGGAAACCGGCCTTTTCTCACTATGGGACCTGGGGTTCAACGAGCAAGAGGCGCATTACCGACCTGGGGTAGTCTGCAGGCAAGAAACGCTCGATGAGAGGAGAAGAAACAGCCGGTGAGAAAATTTCAATTTTTGTGAGATTGTGTTTTACCATACTCAATCTTTTTTGTGCTGTCAACCGGAAGTGGAACATCTTTGGTTCTTTCCTTTGCGGCAAAAACAGCGAGAAGCGCGGCAAAATCCGCAGGGTAGGGTGCGGTGAGCGTGAGCGCGGCACCAGTGGCCGGATGACTGAACTGCAGTGACTCTGCATGGAGCGCCTGACGCGGGAACGTGCGGACCGTTGGCGCAAGATCGCGCAGCGCGCCAGGCGCTCCGTATACTTTGTCGCCCACAATTGGGTGGCCGAGTGCAGCCAGATGAACGCGCAGCTGATGGGTGCGGCCGGTTTCTGGGAACATACGGACCAACGAGACTCCGTCATGCTCGGCCACGACTTGGTAACGGCTCATTGCAGGGCGACCGTGGCGCGCGTGAATCGACATCTTTTTCCGCTCAACTGGGTGGCGACCGATTGACCAGGTGATTTCTCCAGCGGGGGCCGTGAAACGGCCGACCACCACCGCCATATAGATTTTGTGCACCTGCCGTTCTTTGAATTGGTGTGCCAGCCGTGCCAAGGTCCGCTCATCTTTGGCCACTAA
Source organism: Binatia bacterium (assembly GCA_041487975.1). Classification (GTDB taxonomy): domain Bacteria; phylum Desulfobacterota; class Binatia; order Bin18; family Bin18; genus JACQEL01. Next base: position 14,222 of record JBGPOI010000015.1, read on the forward strand.
CAAAACGCCTGAGGTGTCTTTGTCGAGACGATGGACGATGCCGGGGCGAAGTGCATTGACCGTCTCGGTTTGTCCCCAATGAAACAGCAGCGCGTTGACCACCGTCCCGTGCCACTGCCCAGGCGCCGGGTGCACGACCATACCGGCAGGCTTGTTGATCGCCGCAAGAAAATCGTCTTCGTACAAAATGTCCAGCGGAATCTCTTGCGGCGTCGCTGTGCTGGGTATCGCTGGGAGAGGGAGTACCTCAATCTCTTCCTGTGGTCGGAGCAGATACCCAGCTTTCTTGAGGTTGCCCGCGACCCGGACGCGCTCGTGGTCGATGAGCAGTTTGATATGCGAGCGAGTGGCCGAGGTGAGGTTCGCGAGAAAGCGATCCAGCCGCTGTCCAGCTTGAGTAGGGGGCACGACAAATCGTTGGGCAGACACGGTGGGGCTAGCTCTGAGCCGGTTGTAACAGGAGCGCGCGTGCACGGCTCGCGTCCTCCTGAATCTGACGGACCAGTTCTTGGACTGAGGGGAACTTGCGCTCTCCGCGCAGGTGCTCAACAAAGCCGACACGCAAGCGCTGGCCATAGAGGTCGGCAGAAAAGTCAAACAGATGCGCTTCGATGGTTCTTTTATTCCCGCCGAAGGTTGGGTTGACGCCGACGTTGGCGACACCGAGAATCTCTTGTTCTCCCACGGTGACGACCACGGCATATACGCCGTTGGGGAGCAGCACGTCCGCGCGTGGTCGCAGGTTCGCTGTGGGAAACCCGAGACTACGGCCGCGTTGGAAGCCTTTTTCTACCCGCCCACTCACGGTGTACGGCCGACCGAGGAGACGGGTCACCTCGCGCATCTTGCCAGTACTGAGCAGAGTCCGCACTGCGGTGCTGCTGACTTCTCGTCCGTCAACCAAGACCGGACCAATTATCTCGACAGCAAACCCGTGGACGTGCCCGAGACGTTCGAGCGTCTCCGCTCGGCCAGCGCGGTTGCGGCCAAAGCTGACATTGTGACCGACGACGATTTTCTCCACGCCAATCGTCTCAACCAGGTAGCGCTGGACAAATTCTTCTGGAGTGAGCTGAGAGAACGGCACCGTAAAATGTTGCAAGACTACTCCTTGGACTCCCAGCGCGGCGAGCACACGTAGCTTCTCGCGCAAGCTGAGGATGAGTGAAGACGGGTGGTCAGGTCGCAACACCGATAAGGGATGTGGATGAAAGGTGAGAATCAAAGCCGTACCCTGGCGAGCTTGGGCTTCTTGGACCAAACGCGTCAAGATTGCTTGATGGCCAAGGTGAATCCCATCAAAGTTTCCCAGCGCGACAACCGCGTGAGGGAAAGGGGCGTGAGGAATAATGTGGCGGATGATCTCCATAGTCCCTGCTCACACAGGCGGGGCGCGGAGAAGAGAGCCTTAGCGTCCCAGGGTTTGCAACCGATCTTTCGCTTCCCTGGCCTGCTCGGAGTTGGGAAAATCGTTGATCAGCTTCTGCAAGATCAACCGCGCATCGGTGCGATCGCCGATCTCGAGAAACGCCTGCGCCTGTCGCAGCAGAGCGGCGGGGACCTTGTCGCCCCGGCGATACTTCAAGACGTCATTAAACTCGAGGATCGCGCGGTTATAGTCCTTCTGAGCGAAATAGCTTTCTCCGATCAGGTACTGCGCATCGTCGGCCATGTCAGAATTGGGATATTTACGTTGAAAATTACGGAACTGCTGGATGGCCTTGTCATACTGTTGATCGTTCAATGCCCGCAAGGCCAGCTTATATTCATCCTGTACCTCTGGCGGTTCCTTGGAAAGATGGGGGTCTTCTTTTCCGACTGCTGGTGCTCCGGGCGGAAGAGGTGGAGTGCGAGAAGTGGGCGGAGGTTCACCCGCACGCGAGACCGCTGGCGGCTCTGGTGACTTGGGTAGGGGAGGCGGCTCGCTGGTGACAGTGGGAGGAGGACCGACCGGCTCTTCGCGTGGCTTGAACTGTTTTTCCAAAGCGGCGATTCGGTCTTCCAGGACTTTGAGCTGCGGGCCAGAACCAACTCGTTCTTTAGATAGGCGATCGAGACGGTAGCGGACTTCTTCGACCTCACCGCGGACTTTGGCGATCTCGCGGCGGATGTCTTCTTGTGAGGCCTTAGAATCGGCAAGCTGCGCGCGCAAAACTTCGCGCGCCTGCTGCTCTGCCTGAATGTCTGTCTGGGTAGCGCAGCCACTTGCCCATAAGAAGGGCAAGAGGGCGACGAACGTGACTACAAAGAAATTACCCACTGGTCAGTCTGCGTCGCGGGAACGAATTAGCGGTTCAGCACGAGAAAGTGCGCGCGCCGGTTTTGCTCCCAACAACTTTCGCTTGCCTCGTGGCACAGCGGAAGTTCTTCGCCGTAGCTGATCGTCGAGAGCCGCTCAGCGGAGATGCCAAGGGAGACCAGGTAGTCGCGCGCGGCCTTCGCCCGTTTCGCCCCGAGGGCGAGATTGTACTCGGCGGTGCCGCGATCGTCACAGTGCCCCTCGATCTCGACTTTGGTTTGCGAGTTGCTCTTTAACCAGTCGCTGTTCGTACGCAGGGTCTCGCGCGCTTCGGAAGAGAGTTCAAAGGCATCATAGGCGAAGTGAATGTCCTGAAGAGGACCGCCCTCCCCTTGGCCCTTAATGCGTCCCTCAGTGATTTCGCCTGGAGAGGACGGGGGGATATTTCCCTCTCCCAGTCCACCCGAGCCAAAGCCCCCACCGGGGCCAATCTCACTCGGCGGCGGAGTTTTCTTCGGACAACCGCTTACCGCCAAGGCGATCAACAATACTCCACTAATTCGCCAATACCACCTGCTTGTACTCCGCATGATTTCTCGCGTTTCCTTCCTTCATGCGCCCCGTTACTCTAGGCGCGATGACCACGCCGGACTAGTATCATCTCCCCCCCCGGCAGTCAATTGTTTGACACTGCGACCATCCTTGCTGGCGATATATAATCGCCGTCTCTGACTGAAGACAAGATAGCGCCCGTCCGGGGCCCACGACGGGTCCTCGCCCGCGGCAACCTCCTTTGGATCTCCGCCAGTAGGGCTGATCGTCATAATATGGAAACCGCCGGACCGCGTGGTGTAAGCGATGAGGTCTCCCTTGGGCGACCATGCCGGAGAGGTGTTGTAATCTCCCTTGAAGGTCAGACGCCGGCTGCGACCGGTGTTGACGTTCACTACGTAGATCTGCGGATTGCCGCTGCGGTTGGAGCAGAAGGCGATCTCCTGGCCGTCAGGAGACCAGGTTGGTGAGATATCTATATCAGGGTTCTCGGTCAGACGCTGGATCAGTCGCCCTTCCGGGGAAAGTAGAAACAAGTCGGAATTACCCTCCTGCTCCAAGCTTACAGCGATGGTCGTCCCGTCCGGGGACCATTGGCTTTTGTAGCCGACGACGGGGTACAAGCGGCTTTCTCGTCCGCCAGACAGGTCAAGACGGTAGGGATAGGGACCGCCTTGCTTGTAGGAGAAATAGGTAAGGACGTTGGCGGCGGGGTTCCAACTCGGTCCCAGGCTGAGAGTGCGGTCCTTGGTGATCTGGGTGACCTCGGTGCCGGTCAGGTCAGTGACATAAATCTCCTTGGCCCGGCCACCACTGCGATTGGAGACAAAAGCAATTTGTGAGTTAAACGGTCCCAGTTCTCCGGTCAGCGACAACATGATCTGGTCGGCGAAGCGGTGGGCCATACGGCGGAGATCTTTTCGCTCGCCACGGTAGCGTTTGCCCCCGAGCTGTTTGCGTTGGGCGACATCAAAGAGCCGCACTTCAACTGTGAGGGTATCGCCATCGAGTGAGAATCCGCCCTTTACCAACGCCAGGGCGTTGAGCACAGACCAGTTCTGAAAGTTAATCTCTGCGGGTGACAGGGGATCTGGTCCTTCGACATAGGCTCCGCGGTCAATGACCTTGAAATAGCCAGAGAGATCCAGGTCCCGATCTACGACGTCGGCGAATGTTTCTCCGAGTCTTTTCTCCCCGCGGTCGTCCAAGTCCTTGAGGGGAGAAATCGCGATGGGGATGCCGGCTCCTCCTGGTCCTTCGATTTCTATCTTGATTTGGGCACCTGCCGAGAGTGGTGTGCTCAACCGCATCGCCAGTCCCAGGACCACCCACCACTTCACCAGCCTCTCACTCCAACTGTATTTGTTCATGATCTCAGTTTACGCGCTCCTCACTACGAAAAGTGACTTCAACTTTCTGGGTAGCGAACTCCTGTTGATAGTCCTGTGGTGGGGGAGGCAGGGGGTTGGCTTTATTGACCGCGCGCATGACCGAGTCATCAAAGGCGCGATCCCCGGACGGCTTCAACAGTTCGATCGCGAAAACCTCGCCATCGGGCTGTACGTTAAAACGCACGATGGCCGTGAGCCCCGTTTTTTTCTCGGCCACAATCCAGCCCTCTTTGACCCGACGTTTGACCTGTTCAGTATATAAAATGTAATCAAGTCCCCGCACGACCCCACCTCCACTCTGACCTGGAGCAGCGCCGAGAGTAGTCGGGCCCGAGCCGTTGACGGGCGAACCAGCACCGCTGCCAGATGGACCTGATCCGCCGGGCTGACCTCCGGGGCCATTTTTGTCCTTGTCCTGCACTTTCTCCTTGATCTTCTCAACTGCGGCAATGATCTGTTTGTCTCGCGCTTCCGCCGACGGGGCAGGGGTCTCGGTCTTGGCGGGCTCCGGCTTTTTCTCTTCCGGCTTCGTCGTGGCTTCCTGAGGTTGCGGTTTGGCTTCGGCTTTTTTGGCTTCGGGCTTTTTCTCTTCCACCTTGGCCTTTTCCGGTTCTGCCCGTGGTTTCTCCAGCGGTTTATCTTTGTCCGGGAGCTTCACCGCTTCTTTCTCTTTTGCGTGAGGCGGTGGCACGGCCTTCGCTTCTTCTTTCTTGACCGCCGGTTTCTTGACCGCCGGCGGTTCTTTCACCTCTTTGGGCTGGGGCGGTTGTACGACCTTGGGCGGTTCTTTTTTTGCCGCCGGCGGTTCCTTCACCTCTGACGTGGGCTGAGGGTGCAGTGCGGCTGGCTTCTCTCCACCATGTGGTTCTTCAGCAGGCTTTCCTCCGCCAGGAGGGAGATTGGTTCCTAGCGCGGCCGGATCGATCAACGCGACGGTGTACGAGGTCATAGGAGTCTGCCCTAACCGGCTGCGGGTGGCAGTAATCACGATGGCGGTAATCACCACCAGGTGCAGCACCGCCGATACGGCGACCATGCGGCTGAGGCGATTATCGTTTTGTTCTTCTCTGCTGTCGTGCGGATTGTTGGGGGTCATCGCTCGTCCTTGAGCGGCTCGGTGACCATACCGAGCTTCCTGACGCCGGCGTTCCGTACTGCGGCCATGACCTCGACTACTTTGCCATAGGGGACGTTTTTGTCTGCTCGCAGATAGACCTCGCTATCTGGTCGTACCTTAATGATGGCGGTGAGCTTCTTTTGCAATTCCTCAACTTTGAGCGGATTGTCGTTGAGTTGCACCTTGCCCTCGCGTGAGACGATCACCACCAGTTGTTCATCCTTGCCGGCCAATGGTCCGGCGGCTACCTGTGGGAGATCGACGTTGACCCCTTGCTGCAGGATGGGGGCGGTAACCATGAAAATGATCAACAACACCAGCATGACATCAACAAGCGGGGTAATGTTGATTTGCGAGATGCTATCGTTGCTCTCTTGATCAAAAGCCATAGGCCGGTTCTACGAGGCGACAAACACGCTGATTTACAGAAAGTGGCGTTCGGCGATATTGAGAAACTCGGCGGAAAAGTTTTCCATTTCCGCGGACAGCACGCGTATCTGGCGGCTGAAATAATTGAACGCCATCACTGACGGGATGGCAGCCGCCAGTCCGATAGCGGTGGCGATCAGGGCCTCGGCGATACCAGGTGCCACGGCCTGAATGCTGGACGACATGGTGTGGCTGAGCCCACGAAAGGCGTCCATGATTCCCCATACGGTGCCGAACAGGCCGACAAACGGCGCGGTGCTGGCGGTAGTGGCCAAGAAGGTCAGGGCTCGCTCCAGGTGCGTGATCTGTTGCCGGATCGCGCGGCGCATCGCCCGTTCCACGTTCTCGATGCCGCCTTCTTCGGTGCTCGTCTCGCCCTCACCTGGATTGGGCTGCTTACGAAGGCGAGTGAGGCGCATCAACTCCTGGTAGCCGGCGCGAAAGACCTGGGCGACCGGGCTGGCCTGCATCTCCAGACTGGCCGTGTGAATCGCCGAGAGGTTCTTGGTTTCCCAAAACACCAGGGTGAAACGTTCGGACTCACTACGGGCCTGGCGGATCTGGCGGAACTTGTAGAGGACAATCCCCCAACTGATGACCGAGAAGCTCATGAGTAAATAGAGCACGCTCTGGACCACTAATCCAGAGTTGGTGACCATGTCCACGACACTGTCCTGCCGGAACGGAGTCTCCACTTGGACAGCCATACGCCAGAAAAAATACATCATAGGTTTGCTGCCACATCCTCCACCATCAACCACCCTGCGACCGGTTCAGCATGAACGGGTAGGGAGACTAAACGCGGCCCTGCTGAGAGTTTCGCTCTGCTCAGGACGAGCCTGTCTGAGCCGGGAAGAAAGACTTTCAGCATGCCACTGATAAAGTAATACATGCAGAAACTATGGCGAGTCAATTCACTCTGCCACCTTCCCTTGACTGACTACCGCCAATCGTCAAAGATAAACAAAATTTTTCCGAAACGAGGAAACCATGTCTGTACGTGTTGGTATCAATGGATTTGGCCGCATCGGTCGGAACTTGCTGCGCGCCTGTCTCAACGAGCCGGGCCTCGATTTCGCCGCCATTAACGATATTACCGACGCCGCGACGCTAGCCCATCTGTTGCGCTACGATTCCGTGCATGGCCGGCTGGCGGCCGAAGTGCGGGCGGAAAAAGATGCCTTGACCGTCAACGGCAAGAGGATTCAGGTGTTGCAGGAACGCGACCCTGGCAAGCTGCCGTGGAAAACCCTGGGGGTTGATCTGGCGCTGGAATGCAGTGGTTTGTTTACCGATCGCGACAAAGCCGCGCTCCACCTCTCTGCCGGCGCCAAGAAGGTGCTGATCTCAGCGCCGGCGAAAGGCGCGGATCTCACCGTGTGCTATGGAGTCAACCATACTTCCTATGACCCGGCCAAGCATAGTTTGATTTCCAACGCCTCGTGCACCACCAACTGCCTGGCGCCGGTGGCCAAGGTCCTGCACGAAACTTTCGGCATCAAGCGCGGTCTCATGACCACGGTGCATTCCTATACCAACGACCAACGCATCCTGGACCTCCCGCACTCCGACATGCGTCGCGCCAGAGCGGCAGCACTGTCGATGATTCCTACTACTACCGGCGCCGCCCGCGCGGTGGGTGAAGTCCTGCCGCAACTCAAGGGGAAGCTCGACGGTCTGGCTATGCGCGTGCCCACGGCGAACGTTTCGGTAGTCGATTTGGTGGCTGAACTGGAGAAGCCGGCGAGCGAAGCTACGATCAACGATGCCATGCGCGCCGCGGCCAACGGCGCGCTTAAGGGTGTGTTGTATTACTGCGAGGAAGAGTTGGTGTCGGTCGATTTTAATGGCAGCCCGTACTCCTCGATCTTCGACTCTTTACTGACCAAAGTCATAGACCAGAATTTCATCAAGGTGTTCTCCTGGTACGACAATGAGTGGGGCTTCTCCAATCGCATGCGCGACGTGGCCCTGTACATTGGCGGAAGGTTGAACTGAGCTATGGCGACGCGCCGTCCTTTGCTTGCCGGCAACTGGAAGATGCACGGCACCCGGGCCGAAACCGAGCGGTTGCTTTCGGCCCTCACCGCGCAGGTCACCAATCTCTCTGATCGTGAGGTGGTGGTTGCCCCGCCGTTCACGGCTCTGGAGACCGCTGCCCGGTTGCTAGCTGGGTCGCCTATTCGTTTGGCCGCGCAGAACCTGTACTGGGAACCGCAGGGTGCATTCACTGGCGAGGTCTCTGGCCCCATGCTCAAGGAGCTAGGCTGCCTCTACGTCATCCTCGGGCACTCTGAACGGCGCCAGTATTTTGCCGAGAGCGATGCCCAGGTCGCGCGCAAAGTGCGCGCGGCGCAGCGCGACGGTCTGACGGCGATCGTGTGTGTGGGCGAGACTCTCGAAGAGCGCGAGCGGGGAGACACGCTGACCGTAATCAGACGCCAGATCCAGGTCGGCCTGCAGGGACAGGAGAAGGCGGCACTCGCTGCCCTGGTGATCGCCTATGAACCGGTGTGGGCGATCGGTACCGGGCGCACGGCTACTCCCGATCAAGCCCAGGAAGTGCATGCGGCTATCCGTGCGACGTTGGCAGCGATGGCGGACCAAACCACAGCCGATGCTGTCCGCATCCTGTATGGCGGTAGCGTTAAGGCTGATAACGTTGATGGCCTGATGGCCCAAGCCGATATCGATGGTGCTTTGGTCGGCGGAGCGAGCCTCCAGGCTGACTCATTTGCCCGTATCGTGCACTTCCGTTAGAATCCTCTCCTATGTGGTACACTATTCTGCTGATCATTCATGTTCTTGCCTGTATCTTTCTTGTTACGGTCGTGCTGTTACAGCAAGGCAAAGGTGCGGATGTTGGCGCCGTGTTCGGTGGTTCCAGCCAAACGCTCTTTGGCGCCTCAGGTGCCGGTAACCTCCTGACTAAGCTCACCAGCGCGACTGCCATTATCTTTATGCTTACCTCCCTCACTTTGACCTACGGTGCGGCGAAGCGGACCACGAGAAGCATCTTCGATAGTGCGCCGAAGAGCGCACCGGTTCCGGTTCCTTCGGAGGGAGCGCCTGCTGTACAACCAAGTGCTGGCACTGAAAGCCAAGGCACTGCGGCCGCGCCAACAAGTGAAGCCGCTCAGACTGCGCCGGCCGCTCCAACACCTGCGAGTGAAGCTGGACAGACTGCACCCGTGGCTCCCGCGCCTGCACCAACGGCCCCTAACAAACCAGATCCCGCAGCCTCGGCAGGTCCGGTGACCAAGTAAACCTCAGTCCTGAGGTGAAAACGGAAGGTCGCCAGTGAATCTACCACCCAAGACGGCGACCGATGACCAGCAACAAAGCAGCTGAGAAAGTGCGCAAGTCCGTCACCAACCGCCTCCGTGCG